>NZ_JABDWV010000013.1:0-225337 GCF_019685435.1 Rhizobium sp. NLR10b
TTTCCGGGTTAGATTGAAGCATTCTGCCGGAGCAGGTTTTCGTCAGGGCGAAGGCGATTGGTGACGGGCATACCCCAGGTACGTCCGAGCCAATCGCCTTTGATCCTGGCGGAAACATGCCCGGCCCACCGGCCGCACCGCTTCGCCGTGGGCGAAGCGACAAGTGCGTCCGGCGATTCCAAGGTCTTGCAGATTTGCCAGGCAAATCTGCGGGAGGGTTGGCTGAAACGGGCCGGCTGATCGACCGGCCGGCTTGGCCGTAGTGCTGGGCTACGACACGCGCCGGCCGGTCGACCATCCGACTCCGTTTGAGCCAACAGAATGCTTCAATCTAACCCGGAAAGGCTCTCCATAATCAGCGGACCTGATCGAGCAGACGTTTGCATTCCAGGAGGTCGTAGAGCGCCTCCTGAAGCAGCGCCCTGTCTTCCTTGCCGACGCTCGATTTGCCGATCGAGACCTCCGGCTGCTCGTCGTCGCCGGCGACGAAATTGAAGAACCGGCGGGTGATCGGCGGCTTGGCGCGGCCGACAATCTGATCCTCCTCCGCCATGCCGACACGCGGTTCCCCGGCGCCCATCTCCTGCGCACCCGAGGCAAGCGCCTCGACGCTGGCGAGATCACCGTGGCCGACCGAGATGACGAACTTGTTGCCGTTGGTCTTCAGAAGCTTCTGCACGCCCTTGATCGTATAGCCGTGATCATAGAGCAAATGCCGGATGCCCTTGAGGAGGTCGACGTCCTCCGGCCGGTAGTAGCGACGGCCGCCACCTCGTTTCATCGGCTTTATCTGGGGAAACCGTGTCTCCCAAAAGCGCAGCACATGCTGCGGCAGATCAAGATCGTCTGCGACTTCGCTGATGGTGCGAAAGGCATCGGGGCTCTTGTCCAACGTCATATGCTACGCAACCTCGCAGGCTCGATCCAACAGCGACTCACCATATTTCAAAGGTTTGGCGTCGACAATTCAAGTCATGTCTCGACGTTGCGCACAGGGGATCGACCAGTGCGAGAAAAAAACACCGCTCCAAGAGGAGGAAGGCTGATCTCAGGGAGCCGGATTCTGCGGCTTCAGCTTGATCTTGCGGGCGACATGCGCCTTGAGGATGCGCGTCTTCAGCACGTTCGAAGCCTTGAAAGTCATCACCCGGCGCGGAGAGATCGGAACCTCCTCGCCGGTCTTCGGATTGCGGCCGATCCGCTCGTTCTTATCGCGAACCTGGAAGGTGGCGAAGGAGGAAAGCTTGACGGTTTCGCCACGCACAATGGCATTGCAGATTTCGTCGATGACGGTTTCCACAAGTTCAGCGGATTCGGTCCGGGAAAGACCAACCTTGCGGAAAACGGATTCCGCCAGGTCTGCTCGCGTCACTGTTTTTCCGGTCATGGTTTCCCCGCCCATTACAAAATATTTTTTGAAAGCGAACGAAGAGTATTTGTCTTGCGCCTCACGGTCAAGCTCTTGTTCGCCGCCAGTTTTTTAGGATTCGTGCTTACCAGCGCAGCAGAACAGCGCCCCAGGTGAAGCCGCCGCCCATCGCTTCGAGCATCACGAGGTCGCCCTTTTTGATCCGGCCGTCGCCGGCGGCGGTCGCAAGCGCGAGCGGGATCGAGGCGGCCGAGGTATTGCCGTGCAGGTCGACGGTGACGACGACCTTGTCCGCATCGATGTTCAGCTTCTTCGCCGAACCGTCGATGATGCGTCGATTGGCCTGGTGCGGCACCAGCCAGTCGAGGTCTTCGGCCGTTGTCCCGGTCGAATCGAAAGCGGCCTGAATGACATCGGTGATCATGCCGACGGCATATTTGAAGACTTCGCGGCCTTCCATACGCAGCTTGCCGACGCTGCCCGTCGTCGACGGTCCACCATCGACATAAAGCTTGTCCTTGTGCGAACCGTCGGAGCGCAGATGCGCGGTCAGCACGCCGCGATCGGCAGACGTGCCCTCACCTTCTGCCGCCTCGAGCACGATCGCGCCGGCGCCATCGCCGAAAAGCACGCAGGTGGTGCGATCGTTCCAGTCGAGAATGCGCGAAAAAGTCTCGGCACCGATGACGAGAACGCGCTTTGCAAGGCCGCCGCGGATATAGGCGTCGGCGGTCGTGACCGCATAGACGAAGCCGGTGCAGACGGCCTGGACGTCGAAGGCAAAGCCGTGGCTCATGCCGAGACGGTTCTGGATGTTGACCGAGGTGGCCGGAAAGGTGTTGTCCGGCGTCGAGGTGGCGCAGATGATAAGATCGATATCGGCAGGCGTCAGGCCGCCATTGGCAAGCGCCGCACGCGCGGCGGCTTCGCCAAGCGAGGCCGTCGTCTCGTCGTCGCCGGCCACGTAACGCTGGCGGATGCCGGTGCGCTGGACGATCCATTCGTCCGACGTATCGACGATAGCCTCCATATCACTGTTGGTCATCACGCGTTTCGGAAGTGCGGCTCCGAACCCGCGAACCACTGAACGGATCATATTCGATTGAACCCCATAGCTCATGCCGCTTCCGGGCCAATGGGAGGCAGCCGCTTGGCATGATATTTCTTAAGATCGTTTTCTATTTTCTGATTGAGGCCGTTCTTAGCCATGTCGTAGCCGACCTCGATGGCAGCGGCGATGCCTTCGGCATTCGCCCCGCCGTGGCTCTTGATGACGATGCCGTTCAGGCCGAGAAACACGCCGCCATTGACCTTGCTTGGGTCGAGCTTCTCACGAAGCATATCGAAGGCGCTCTTGGCGAAGAGATAGCCGATACGGGCGAGCAGTGTGCGCGACATGGCGGCACGCAGATATTCGGCGATCTGCTTTGCGGTGCCTTCGGCCGTCTTCAGCGCGATATTGCCAGAGAAGCCTTCGGTGACCACGACGTCGACCGTGCCCTTGCCGAGGTCGTTACCCTCGACGAAGCCGGAATATTCGAGCGAATCGATATTCGCCTCCCGCAACAGCCGGCCGGCCTCCTTGACCTCTTCCTGGCCTTTCACCTCTTCGACACCAACGTTCAGAAGACCGATCGTCGGGCGTTCGATCTCGAAAAGCGCGCGCGCCATGGCGCCGCCCATCAGGGCAAAATCCATCAGTTGCTGTGCATCGGCGCCGATCGTCGCACCGACATCGAGCACGATGCTCTCGCCCTTCAGCGTCGGCCAGATCGCCGCGATCGCCGGGCGCTCGATATTGGCCATCGTGCGAAGACAGAATTTCGCCATCGCCATCAGTGCGCCGGTATTGCCGGCCGAAACGGCGACATCGGCATCGCCCGTCTTCACCGCCTCGATCGAGCGCCACATGGTCGAGACATAGCGGCCGCGGCGCAGCGCCTGGCTCGGCTTCTCTTCCATGCTGACAGCAAGCTCACAGTCGTGAAAGACTGATTTTTCCTTGAGTTTCGGGAACTTGGCGAGAACGGAATCGCACTGTTCCTTAAGACCGTAGAAAACGAAGGAAATATCCGGATGCCGGTCCAGCGCCTTGGCGGCGCCGGGGATGACAACCTGGGGACCAAAGTCGCCACCCATGAGGTCGAGAGATATTCTGATCACGCGTCCCTGATCCTTCTTTTCGCCGAGGGGCGAAATTTCGGCCAAAATACCGGTTTTGGCGTCGCATACAACTGAATTATGTCAAATGCCAGAGGTGCTTCAGTCCTTTTTCCAGTCCTTGAGGACCGCGAAAGCGGAGGGCTTTTTATCGTTCTCGCCGCTATCCTCGATATGGCCCTTGAACTCGACACCCTCCTTGCGGGGATAGGGATCAATGGCGAGCGCGGCGAATTCGGCAACCACCTCGCCGGCATCGATCGTGTCGCCGACAAAGGCCTCGGGCAGGTCGGGACCGTCGGGATCGAGCAGCATCTCGCCGGCGTCGTTGCCGGGCTGGCGGGCAAGCTTGGAACCCTCGGGCACGAAGATCTGCTCGAAACTTTCGTCGATCACGGCTTCGACCGGTTCCAGCGTCACGACGCAGGACTGGACGATCTTCGCCTGTACGCGGCCCTTGACACGCACGCCGTCGCGTTTCCAGCGGGCGATCTGCAGATCGGCGCTGAGATCGTCGACGGAGACAACGCTCCAGGCCTCGGCAAGCGCCTTCAACTCGCTGGCATCGGCCTCGATATGAACCTCGACGGGATTGGCCGAGATGTGGCCGACCTTGACGCGATAGGAGAAGGGAACATCGTCCCGATCGTTCTTCATCGTTTCCTCCTTCAGGCGACCGGCGGCAGCGTTGCCGAACCGCTGGCGATCAGCTCCTCCGGAACGGCGGACAGATGGGATTCTGCGGCCATCATCCAGCTGGCCAGGCCGGACATATCCGCCGGTGTCTCGGTTTCCGGGTGGATATTGCGCATCAATGCAAGCGCCAGCGCCTCGGCGTCGCCGGCGTCCATCGCCTTCGAATAGGTTTCGAGCCGGCCATAGAACATGCCCGCGAGCTTCTTCATGCGTTTCGGCACGCTGTTGTCGCCGATGCCGAGCTCGCGGATCGAATAGTCGATGTCCTGAAAGAAGGCATCGACGATCTCCTGAGCAATCTCCTGGCCGCTGACGGCCGAGGCGCGCGTGCGGCGAAAAAACAGAATCATCACGATCGACAGCATTTCGAAGCGGCCCATGACCGTATCCGGTACATCGAGCCGCTCGTAGAGATCGGGCATGCGCGCGGCTGCGGTCAGCGTCGCATATTGCCTGTCGACGATCGCCTGATTGTTGTTTTTCTTGCGGAAGAGCCCGAGGATCATTGTTTTTTCCGGAAATGCCTCATTCTTCACGCCGGCTAGCGTCCGGCCTTGTTGCATGATTTCGAAAGCTGGTTTACCGAAGCAGGCGCGAATTGCAATGCCGTTCGTGGCCTGCTTCGGGACGACGCCTTCGAGCCGCCAGCGAAGCGAATTCGGGAAACTCGACCCGGAATGGCCACAATGGTTTTGCAGGAGGAAAGCGTGCAAGGCACAAAATGGCTGCTATCGACACCCAAGGGAGTAGATGTCGTTGAAGAAACGGTATTTCAAGTCTGACATGAAATTCTTCAGCAGCGCGGCCATTGCCTTCATAATCGCCTCCACATCAGCTCTTTCAGGCTGCCAGACCGGCACCGTGCTCAACGGCGGCTATGTCGTCGATCAGCAGTCGCTCAATCTCGTTCCGGAAGGTTCCAGCCGCGAACAGGTCCTGCTCTCGCTCGGCACGCCATCGACGACGGCGACCTTCGACGGCGAGGTCTTCTATTATATTTCACAGCGGCGCACGCGCGCCGTCGCCTTCCAGAAGCTGAAGGTCGTCGACCAGACCGTTCTGGCCATCTATTTCGACAAGGACGGCGTCGTCACCCGCCGCGCCAACTACACACTGCAGGACGGCAAGGTCTTCGATACGGTCTCGCGCGTCACGCCGACCGGCGGCAAGGAACTCACCTTCCTGCAGCAGATGCTCTCCGGCGGCAGCGCAGCAAGTGCTGCCCGCAGCCTGTTCGGCGGCGGCGCCGGCGGCACGCCGCAAAATCCGAGCAGCCTGCGCTGATCGGACAGATTTCCAACAAAAACCCGCCGGATCGCTCCGGCGGGTTTTTATATGTTCGGGGTAGCATCCGCGGCGCACCGCGGTGCTTGGACCATCAACCGGCGAGAACGGCCAGCAACAGCAGCGCGACGATATTGGTGATCTTGATTGCCGGGTTGACGGCGGGGCCGGCTGTATCCTTGTAGGGATCGCCGACGGTATCGCCGGTGACGGAGGCCTTGTGTGCATCCGAGCCCTTCATGTGACGCACGCCGTCCTTGTCGACGAATCCGTCCTCGAAGCTCTTCTTGGCATTGTCCCAGGCGCCGCCGCCCGAGGTCATCGAGATGGCGACGAAGAGACCGTTGATGATGACGCCGAGCAGCGATGCGCCGAGGGCGGCAAAGGCCGAGGCCTTCGAGCCGGAGATAAGAAGCACACCGAAATATACGACGACGGGGGCGAGCACCGGCAGCAGCGAAGGCACGATCATCTCGCGGATGGCGGCCTTGGTCAGCAAGTCGACGGCCTTGCCGTAATCCGGCTTTTCCGTGCCTTGCATGATGCCGGGCTTCATCTTGAACTGCCGGCGAACCTCCTCGACGATCGAGCCGGCGGCGCGGCCGACGGCTGTCATGGCGATGCCGCCGAACAGATAGGGAATCAGGCCGCCGAAAAGCAGGCCGGCGACGACGTAAGGGTTCGACAGCTCGAACGAGATTTCGCCGATATTGGCGAAATAGGGATATTGGTCGCCATGAGCCGCGAAATACCGCAGGTCGTTGGCGTAGGCGGCAAAAAGCACCAGTGCGCCGAGACCGGCCGAACCGATCGCGTAGCCCTTGGTGACCGCTTTGGTGGTGTTGCCGACGGCGTCGAGCGCGTCGGTCGACTTGCGCACTTCCGGCGGCAGATGGGACATTTCGGCGATGCCGCCGGCATTGTCGGTGACCGGACCGAAGGCATCGAGGGCGACGATCATACCGGCGAGGCCGAGCATGGCGGTGACGGCGATACCGGTGCCGAAAAGGCCGCCAAGCTGATAGGTGGCCAGAATACCGCCGACGATGACTATGGCCGGCAGAGCGGTCGATTCGAGCGAGACTGCCAGGCCCTGGATGACGTTGGTGCCGTGACCGGTCACCGAAGACTGGGCGATCGAAACGACGGGGCGTTTGCCGGTGCCGGTATAGTATTCGGTAATGACGACGATCAGCGCGGTGACGACGAGGCCGACGAGACCGCAGACGAAGAGGTTGGTACCGGTGACGTCGGCGCCGGCGACCGTGCCAAGCGAGCCCCAGCCGACGGTCAGCGAGGTGGCGGCGCCAAGACCGACAATCGACAGCAGGCCGGTGACGATGAGGCCCTTGTACAGCGCACCCATGATCGAGCCGTTCGAGCCGAGCTTGACGAAGAACGTGCCGATGATCGAGGTGATGATACAGGCAGCGCAGATCGCCAGCGGATAGACCATTGCTGATTGAAGGATCGGCGCGCCGGCAAAGAAGATCGCGGCGAGAACCATGGTGGCGACGACGGAGACGGCATAGGTCTCGAACAGGTCGGCCGCCATGCCGGCGCAGTCGCCGACATTGTCGCCGACGTTATCGGCAATCGTCGCCGGGTTGCGCGGATCATCTTCGGGGATACCGGCCTCCACCTTGCCGACGAGGTCGCCGCCGACATCGGCGCCCTTGGTGAAGATGCCGCCCCCGAGACGGGCGAAGATCGAGATCAGCGAGGCGCCGAAGCCGAGCGCCACCAGCGCGTCGATGACTTCGCGCGAGCCGCTCTCGTGTCCGAGCCCGACTGTCAATATCGTATAGTAGATGGAGACGCCGAGCAGCGCGAGGCCCGCCACCAGCATGCCGGTGATGGCGCCCGACTTGAAGGCGATGTCGAGACCGGCGGAAAGGCTGGCGGACGCCGCCTGGGCGGTGCGCACGTTGGCGCGGACGGAGACGTGCATGCCGATGAAACCGGCAGCACCTGACAGAACGGCGCCGATCAGGAAACCGACGGCGGCAGTGGCGGAGAGAAGCAGCCAGGCTGCGATGAAAACAACGACGCCGACAAGCGCAATGGTTCTATATTGACGCGTCAGGTAGGCTTGGGCGCCCTCGCGGATGTAGCCCGCGATCTCCTGCATCCGGCTGTTGCCCTGATCGGCGGCAAGCACCGACCGGGTTGCCCAGGCGGCATAGACCACCGAGAGCAGACCGGATGCGATTACGCATAAAAGAATGGTCATTTCGCTCTTTCCTCCCATAGGCCGGAGCTCACTCCTTCTCCGGCAGATACGCCGCCGACTCGCCTTCCTCTCCACAGAAATGCACAGCTAAGCGGTGCGGAGATTGCGTGGTCGATCACGTGGCGTCAAGCCCGCAAAGGCCGAAAACCATTGCGGTACGAAGAAAGACGTAGGGAGATTGTTCGGCGGCTAAAGAGTTACTTCTTCGCCTCGCCGCGGACCTGCTTGGCGATGCGGTCGAGCACGGCATTGACGAGCTTCGGCTCGTCGTCATCGAAAAAGGCTCGAGCGATCTCGACATATTCGGTGACGATGACCGCCACCGGGACGTCCTTGCGATCGAGGAGTTCGAAAACGCCGGCACGCAGGATGGCCCGCACCGTGCTATCGAGGCGCGACAGCGCCCAATCATCCTGCAATGCCGCGGCAATCAGGGGGTCGAGACGAACCTGATCACGCACGACGCCGGAGACGATGGAGCGGAACCAGGCGGCATCGGCCTTCAGATAGGTGGCGCCGTCGAGTTCCTGACCGAGGCGGTGCGCCTCGTATTCGGCGACGATTTCCAGAACGCCGGTGCCGCCGACATCCATCTGATAAAGCGCCTGAACGGCCGCCAGGCGGGCAGCGCCCCGCTGGTTCGCAGTCTTGACCGGCCGTTCCGTCTTGTCGTCGTTCATTCGTTATGCACCCAGTTTCTGCTTCAGCGCGATCATCGTCAGAGCCGCGCGGGCGGCAAACCCGCCCTTGTCCTTGTCCGAACGGCGGGCGCGCGCCCAAGCTTGTTCGTCATTTTCGACGGTCAGGATGCCGTTGCCGATGGCAAGGGATTCGCTGACCGCGAGATCCATCAGCGCGCGCGAGGATTCGTTCGATACGATATCGAAATGATAGGTCTCGCCGCGAATGACCATGCCGAGAGCGACATAGCCGTCATAATGCGTGCCGCCATTGTCGTCCCCATCGAGCGCCATGGCAATCGCTGCCGGAATTTCCAACGCGCCGGGAACGGTGACAACCTCATAGGTGGCGCCGGCTTGTTCGAGCGCAAAGGTCGCGCCTTCGAGCAGCGCGTCGGCCATGTCGTCATAGAAGCGGGCCTCGACGATCAAAATATGGGGAGCGGTCTCTCTCGACATTGTTTACCTTCGGTTGGCGGGAATTTTTCCACTCGACAGCCCGCGGTCAAAACATGCCTTCATCAGAATGGCAAGCACTTTCGGCCAGTGCTGCAAAAGCGAAAGAGGAAATATCGACAGCGGGATAGCCGCACCGTCCCTGCCGAGCCTGCCAAGCCTTCGAAATCCGCTTTTCCGGGGGCGTGGAAAACGGCAATTCGAAGGCGGTTTTCATGAAGAATTTTTAATTCTTTTTCAGGTACTTATCCCATTGAATCGCGAAAGTGACAACGCCAATTCCATCTCGTGACGCAGACGATCCCCTGCACGACAGCCGACCGTCAAAGCAGATGAAAGGATTAAATCATGAACCGCGTTGTCACAATAACCATCGCCGCAGCCCTCTCCTCACTCGCTTTTGCCGGCGTCAGTCGGGCCGAGAGCTTCAGAATGAACTCCGCCCAGGGCATCGAGCAGACGCTCAGGACCTTCCGGGGCAATGACTTCAATGTCGAGCAGGTCCGAAACTGGCACAATCTCGACGACGAGACGACAGGTCCGCGCTCGGCCCCGGAACGTTCCGGCCAGGCGATACACGGAATCCAGGCCTCGATCCATGCCAACAGATCGCTTGCACACCGTCTGAACAATGAGGGCGTCGATGTACGCAACATCGTCAACGCCGAACAGGCGGCGGACGGAAGCGTGACTTTCTACGTCCGCTGAGATCACAACCTGTTGCAAGCTCGAAGCATGGGCGGCGTTCTCCTCTCCGCCCATGCCGAGGATTTTCCCGGGTCAGCGCGCGATTGCCATTGAATTTTCCGGCAAGATGATAGCTTCTCTTCCTGCAACAGGAGGACATCATGGCGGCGGAATCGAAAGCGATCATCAATATCGCTGATCTCAAGCTCGACCACTGGAAACAGGGCGAGTTCTACGAAGGCGCCGACGTCTCGTTCGGCGCGCTGCTCGGCCTTGCGGGCCTCGGCATCAGCTACAATGAGGTGCCATCCGGCAAATCGAGCTGCCCTTTCCACAATCACCACGTCGAGGACGAGTTGTTCTACGTGATCGCAGGCGCCGGCGAATACCGCTTCGGCAGCGAGCGCCATCCGGTCCGGGCGGGCGACGTACTCGGCGCACCCGCGGGCGGGCCGGAAACGGCGCATCAGCTTATCAATACCGGCACAACCACGCTCGTCTATCTCGGCATTTCGACGATGGCGAAAACCGAAATCGTCGAATATCCCGATTCCGGAAAGTTCCTTGCCAAGACCAACAGGGAGGCGACAGAAACCGGGCGCTTCCGCCATATCGGAAAGACTGAAGGCGATCTCGACTATTGGGACGGCGAGCCCGGCGCCTGAACGCGATACCCCAAGGACCTATCGTGATCGACATCCCCACCCTAGAAACGGAGCGGCTGACGCTTCGCCCTCACCGCCTCGACGATTTCGAGGCGCATGCGGCGCTGTGGGCGGATGAAACCGTCGTTCGCTTCATTACCGGCGCGCCGTCGACACGCGAGCAGAGCTGGAGCCGCATGCTGCGCATCGCCGGCATGTGGCACCATATGGGTTTCGGCTTTCTGGCCATCGTGGAAAAGGAAAGCGGCAGGTTCATCGGCGAAGCTGGTTTCCTCGAAGCCCGGCGCGATATGGAACCGTCGATCGAGGGAACGATGGAGATCGGCTGGGCGCTGTTGCCCGCAGCCCACGGCCGCGGTTATGCCACAGAGGCGCTGACGGCTCTGATCGGCTGGGCGGAGGCGCATTTTCCGGGACAGCCGATGAGCTGCATCATCAGTCCCGAGAACTACGCCTCGCTGCGGGTCGCGGCCAAGCTCGGTTTCCGCGAGACCACGCGCACGCAGTACAACGGCGAGATCATTCAGTTTTCGCGTTAGGGAATTCAGCCAAGCGGGGAACGCAACGCAGAGAGTCCACCGCGCAGGCCCAATGCTCGTGGAACGCGGAGTTGCGAATGCCCGAGGGCGAGCCACCTTTCTCCCAGCAATCATTTATCTATCTGGCGAGATCCGCGGCGTCTTTTGCCGATTTTGCCTGTCCTTCCGCGCAAGCCTCGCGTAACGCCCGAGTTCTATGGTGATGGCAAGCCGTCTGCTTCGGTCCTCCGGCGAGGCGATCACCGCTTTCGCCGGCTGAGGCTGGAGAAAAGCGTTTCAAGGGGAGAAACATTTGCCGCGCGTGTCGATCTGTATACCGGCCTACAAGCCTGATTTCTTTGAACTCACCCTGAAGAGTGCAATCGCGCAAAGCTATACGGATGTCGAGATCATCGTCTCGGACGATTGCCCGACGGACGCCATCGAGGCAATCTGTTCACGGTATTCCAGCCTCATTACTTATAGCCGCAATCCCCATCCCGGCGAATACACCAATATCATGAGGCTCGCCGGTCTCGCCGAGGGCGAATACATCAAATTTCTGTTCGATGACGACGTGCTTAGCCCTTTCTGCGTGCAGTTTCTTCTTGAAGCGCTGGAGGCAACGCGCGGCAGAGGGACGAAACTTGCCTTTTCACCGCGGCATGTGATCGACGAGAGGAACAATTTCATCAACCTGATCAACCATTTCCAGGTTGCCCAGGGTTTAAAGGTCATCGAAGGCCGGGATTTCATCCGCTTGACAGCCATGCATCACCTCAACCTTATCGGCGAATATTCGACCGTGATGATGCGCAAGGCGGACTGCTTCGATGAGAACGGCGAGTTCCGGCTTTTCAGACCGGAAAACGGTATCTTCCGCGGCCTTCTTGATCTCTCAGGCTGGATGGAGCTCGCCAAGGAAGGCGCATTCGTCGCCCATCCGCACCCGCTTTCCTATTTCCGGCAACATTCCAATTCCAAATCAAACCATACCACGAACCCGATCTTCATCTACGCCATCATCTTTTACGAAGACATTCTGAATTATGCGCACGCCAACGGCTTCCTCAGCCCGCAGGATTTGCCGGTCTCCTATCACAATCTGATCAATGTCTACCAGTATTGGCGCGCCGCCTTTCCGGAACTTGAGGCGAGGATCGCTCGCCTGAGCACACTGCTTGATGATACCGGGCGATGGAGCGCGTAGCGGTTTGGGGCCGCTCGATTCCGGCGAGCTTCGCGGTACCCGCAGGTTTCGCACAATTCTCACGATTTAATTGATGGTCGACATGGAGCGATCATGCAGGCAGAGGATTTCAAATGATGCAGTTGATGGATGCTACAATGGCGGGTATCGGCGGACGCGAGCAGATCGTGCAGGCGTCTTTTTCCGTCGTCGTCCCCGCCTTCAACGCATCAAACGTCATTGGGCGATGCCTGCAGAGCCTATTAAGTCAGCAGGGGCAGACGGCATTTGAAATTATTGTCGTCGACGATTGCTCGGCGGACGACACGATCGCTAAAGCCGAAGAGATAGCTCGTGGGCATAATAACGTTAGTGTCCTGCGCCTCGACGGCAACGGCGGACCCGGTATCGCCAGGAATGCAGGGGTACTCAGAGCAAAAGGCGAATGGATTTGCTTTGTCGATGCCGACGACGTCGTCGAGAACAACTTTCTGGAGATGCTTCAAGCATCCGTCGAAGACCTCACGGATATCCTCGCGTTCAACTCCAGCCTTCATGACGCAGAAACCGGCAATAGCCTGAAAGCCAGCATCCGCGAGGATCTCGCCCGAGTCGAGGGCGCCGACAGGCTGGCGGATTATCTTCAGGATCGTGTTGATCGATCAGTCATCTTCCATCTGTTCCGCCGCCGTTTCCTCCTCGACAACAACATCATGTTCCGGGGCGGCCTTCACGAGGACGTCGATTACATGTTTCACGCGCTGATGCGCGCGCGTTCGGTCAAGAGTCTCGACCGGCAGATCTACCGCAAGCTCGATACACAGGGCTCAATCGTCAATTCTCTCAGCACCCGTCACGTCGACGGCTTCTTCGATGCGCTCGACGCCATGCATGCGCTCGTGGCGGACACGCCTATGTGGCCTGACCTGAAAAATCCTTTCCTGACGGGCATCATCAACGTGACCGCGTCTCGCCTGCTCAGGCTGCTGCCCGGCAAGGTGGTCAAGCTCGAGGATGCCGGCAAGATCCTCTCCACGCTTCACGACCGTGTCGTGCGCTTAATGAAGCTTGCCGAGATCGTCTATCCCCTGCCGGTTCCGCCATCCGGCTTCCGCACCAAATACCGGATCACCTTCGATGCCTTCATGAACGGCATGGAAAAAGGCGATACGACCGAAGATATGCTGAAAGTCTTCGCGGAAATCGCGCCGAAGCTCTGGAGCTGCTACGACCTTCATCATTCCATTCTGCTCGGACCCGGCGAGGTGCGCACCTGCTGCAAGCGCTTCACCTATGAAGGCGAGCTGAAAGGCGATGTGGTTCTTTTTGGCGGTAACGGCAAGGACTTCGAGTTCACCTACGGCGATATCAAGCAGGCAAAGGATGCCCTGTTCCTCGAGATCAACCGAGACAACTCAGATGAATGCCGCGGTTGTCCCTTCTTGAAATTCGAGGATTGGGGGCGGCCGCTCAATCAGGGCGTCAAGTATCTTTCCTTCGAGCATCACTCGCTTTGCAACATGCGCTGCACCTATTGCAGCGAGACGTATTTTGGCGGCAAGAAGCCTGCTTATGATGCGGGCGCATTTATTGACACGTTAAAGGATGCCAAGGCCCTCGAGAACATGGAATATATCGTCTGGGGCGGCGGCGAACCGACGGTCGAGCCGCGCTTCGACGAGCTGCTCAGCAAACTGGCTGAGGGCATTTCCAATGTTAAGCAGCGCGTCATCACCAACGCGACAATGTATTCGGAGCCCCTTGCAGACCTTCTCCGGAAGGATCAGGCCCATATCGTTACCAGCATCGACGCCGGAAATAGCAAGAATTTCAATGAGATTCGCAAGTACAAACATTTCGAGCGAGTATTCGAAAACCTCCGCCGCTATGCTGCCTGCTCTTCGCGCAACGTCGTCATAAAATATATTCTCTTGCCGGAAAACAGCTCCTCGGACGAACTCCGGCAATATGCCGACCTGATCGTCGAGAATGGCTTGACCGATTGCAACTTCCAAATCAGCTGCGATTTCAAAACGGATCGCGTGACCGATGAGCAGTTAGTGTCGATCGTAGAACTTCACCATCTGCTGAGAGTTCGCGGCGCGCGTCTCATTTTCCTTGACGATCTCGTCTGGCAGCGGATCTTGACGGTTACGCCGGATACTCTGGAATTGCTGAAATCCAAGTTGGAACCTTCGGTGCTGGAGACGGCATTCGAGCCGGTCCATCCTAAGGGCGTTGTGGTTTGGGGGATTGGCGGACAAGCTCAGATCATTCGCCGCAAGTCGCAGTTCTTCAAAACGAGCAAGATCGCCTATTTCATAGATCCGCGCCCCGAAATGATCGGCCAGAGGCTCGGCGGCATCGAAGTGCGCGCCCCTCATTCCGCCCTGTCGGATGACCTGCCGATCATGATCGGCGCCGTGCAAAGCGCGCCGGAAATCTATGATCAGATTGAGGCCCTAGGCATAAGCCCCCAGCGGATTCTGCAGAAAGTCATCCTGTAGCGCTGAAACTCTGATCGAAGCGATTGGAAGTCAACCGCCTCGATCAGCAAGCCTCGGGAAACGCCCGCAGCTTATGATTTTGATCACCGCGTCCGTTTTCGAGTCTTTGAACACCGCAAGCGGATGGAAGAGAGCTGTTAATCTGCAGCTCCAGCGGTTTGATGCGCAACGCCCCTAACTCGTCAGGGGATGTGGGAGGGATTTGAGAATGACCAAGAGAGCATTGCTGGTCGGCAGCAACTTCAGCGCAGTTCCCCTTCTATTTGCCCTGAAGAGGCGCGGCCTGCATATTTCCGTGTGCGGAAACCGGCCGGATGAGCCCTGCCACGCGCATGCGGATCAGTCGCATTTCATCGACTACAGCGATCCGACCGTGTTGCTCTCCCTCGTCGAGAACGGCGATTTCGATTTCATCGTGCCGACCGGCAACGACGTTGCCTATATGTCGACCACCTTCGTCGCCGAAAAGCTCGGATTCCCGCGCTTCGATTCCATGGAAACCGCGACCATCATTCACACGAAGCAGGCGTTCCGCAGCTTCACCGAGCAGTACGATATCCCTGCCCCACGTTCGGTGCGCCTGCATGGCGACTCGCCGGTCGAGACCGGCGCACTGCGCTATCCGCTGCTTGTGAAGCCAAGCGACAGTTTCAGCGGTCGTGGCGTCACGAAGGTTTTCGACAGGACAGAACTTACCGACGCCGTCGCCGACGCCCGGCGCAACTCGCGCGCGGCGGAGATCGTGATAGAGGAATTCGTCGAAGGCAGCCTGCACAGCCATTCCGCCTTCATCAAGGATCAGGAAATCGTCTTCGACGTCTTCGTCGACGAATATTGCACAATCTACCCATACCAGGTCGATTCATCGAATCATCCGTCGCGGCTCTCCGAAACTGTTCGTTCGAAGACGCGTGCCATTATGGCGCGTGTCGTCAAGCTGCTCGGACTGCAGGACGGCCTCATCCATACGCAGTTCCTGTCAAATGGCGACGATGTCTGGATCGTCGAATGCATGCGACGCTGCCCGGGTGATCTTTACGGCTCACTTGTCGATCAGTCTCTCGGCATCGATTATGCCGACCTCGTCATAACGCTGCTGCTGGGCGAGGAATTTTCGGTCAATCCGCGCTTCAAACCGCCGCTGTTTTTTGGGCGCCACACCATCACCTCTGACACGCCCTCGACGCCGTTTTCCTTCTCACATTCCATTCCATCATCCGATGTCCGCATCGCGCAACTCAAGACCACCGGCAAGCCGATGAATTCGGCACCGTTCGACAAGCTGGCCATCCTCTACGCCCGCTTCGAGACGCGAGACGAGATGCTGAAGGTGGTGCCGGATTTCAAGACCTTCATTTCGCTCCAAACGATGCAAGGAGACTTCGCATGAGCCGATCAAGCCAAGGAGTACCGGAAAAGCTGCGCCTCGCGTTTCTGGGCGGCGCCGTCAATTCTGCTGTAGGCCGCGCTCATCGGGATGCAATCGAGCTTGATCAGAAATTCGATCTTGTCGCTGGCTGCTTCAGCCGCCATGAGGAGATCAATCGCGAGACGGCGGAACAGTACCGCATTTCACCGGAGCGCTGCCATGGCGACTTCGATACTTTGCTATCGAAAGAAGCCGGCAACATCGATGCTCTCGTCGTGCTTACGCCGACGCAGCAGCATATGAAGCAGGTTGTCGGCGCACTCGAGGCGGGTATTCCGGTGATCTCGGAAAAGGCCCTTGCCGGTTCGAGCGCCGAGACGCGCACGATCGACAATGCGCGCAGTAATGGGACCTTTTTGGCCGTAACCTACAATTACACGGGATACCCCATGCTCCGCGAAATCCGTGGCATGGTCGAGCATGGTGTTTTCGGCGAATTGCAGCAGATCCATATTGAGATGCCGCAGGAGAGCTTCCTCCGTTTCCGCCGCGACGGGACACCGATGACGCCACAAGATTGGCGCTTGCGCGACGGTCCCGTGCCGACGGTTTCGCTCGATCTCGGCGTTCATGTGCACTCGTTGCTTCATTTTCTTACCCAGCGAGAGCCGGAAGAAGTCTGCGCGACCAGCCAGAGTTTCGGCAACTTCCCGCAGGTGCTCGACAATGTGCAGGCGCTCGTGCGATGCGCCGGCGGCCTGCATTGCAGCATGTGGTACGGCAAGACAGCCCTCGGGCAACGCAACGGCCTGCGTGTGCGGCTCTATGGCTCCAAGGCATCAATCGAATGGCTTCAGGAAACCCCCGAAGTTGCCCATTTCTACGACCGCAACGGCCGCAAGCAGATCCTCGATCGCGCCAGCCCGGATATCATGATCGCCAACGCTAGCCGCTATGAGCGGTTCAAGGCGGGTCATCCTTCGGGCTTCATCGAAGCCTTCGCGAATTATTATGCCGATCTTGCGGACGCCCTCCTGCAGCGCAAGACCAATAGCGCACGCTTGCCCCATCCCTATGTGCTCGGGCTCGATGAGGCGGAAGAAGGACTGCGGCTGCTGGAAGCGATCGAATGCTCGCGGCTGGAAAAGCGCTGGATCGAAATTGAGCCGCGGGGCGTACGGCGCCCTGTGACAGAGCGGCTCGAAATCCAGGCTCCGCAACTGGCACTCTAATCTGTCGTCTACAGGATGAAGAAAACGGCGTGATCGATGGTCACGCCGTTTTCTTGTGAGTTGCCGGCTGCATGCGCGGTTTCGCAATTTCTTGTTTGGCAGGCCCCGCGTTCCAAATCCTGCTGACAAGGGAGGCCGCCTGGCCTATTGGCGAGGGATACCGCATAGCAGATCGTTTCTATCTGCGGTGCGACATGACATCCGGAAGATCGTGTTTTAAACCGACTGGATCAGCCCGCAGACCTTGTCGACGATCTCCATCTCCATGTCCGGATAGATAGGAAGGCAGAGCACCTGTAGTGCTGCTTCGCTTGCGACCGGCAGGTTCGACGGCTGGGCGGAAGGCAGGCTGCGATACATCGAGAAGCTTGAAATCAGCGGATAGAAATAGCGGCGCGGATGAATGCCGTTTTCCTTCAGTAACTCGTAGAGCCCGTCGCGTGAAATGGGATAGCCAGCGCGGACGAGGATCGGGAAATAAGAGAAGTTGGAGACGGTCTCGCCGGAACGGTTCAGGCATTCAATGCCCGCAACGCCGCGGAGCCGCTCGCGGTATGCACCGTCGATGAGCTCCCGCCTTTCGAGTGCAAACTTGATGTATTTCAGCTGCAACAGGCCGAGCGCAGCGTTGAACTCGCTCATCTTGCCGTTCGTGCCCGGCGCCACCACAGTCACTTCATCGACGTAACCGAAGTTCTTCAGCTGGTCGATGCGGGTCTTCGTCTTGATGTCCGGGCAGATGATGGCTCCGCCTTCGAATGTGTTGAAAACCTTCGTCGCATGGAAGCTCAGGATGGAGAGGTCGCCGTGATTGAGAACGCTTCCCCGTTCGTCTTCCACGCCGAAGGCATGGGCGGCATCATAGATGATCTTGAGATTGTAGAGATCGGCGATCTTCTGGATCGCATCGACGTCGCAAGGGTGGCCGTAGCAATGCACCGGCATGATCGCCGTCGTCTGCTGTGTGATCGCCGCCTCGATCTTCGCTGGATCGAGATTGAGGGTCACCGGGTCGATGTCGACGAAGACGGGCTTTAAGCCGTTCCAGAGAAGCGAATGCGAAGTGGCCACGAAGGAATAAGGCGTGGTGATGACTTCGCCCGTGACGCGGAGCGCCTGAAGCGCCGTCAGCAGCGCAACGGTAGCGTTTGAAAAGAGGCTGATGTGCTTCACGCCGAGATGATTGCAGAGCTCCTGCTCAAGTTGCTCATGGAACGGCCCGCCATTGGTCAGGATGCGATTGCTCCAGATCGCTTCAAGCGAAGGAATGAATTCTTCAAGCGGCGGCAGGCTGGGCTTCGTTACGTAGATCTTTTCGTTTTTCATGACGCCGTCCAGGGTTGGGCCCTATCTCGGAAATGGGCCTGGTACGAACATCAGGGCTTAACCTGTTGCGAAGCTGACCAGCGAAATTCCTGTCAACAGTGTGGCGCAAGCTTCACGTCCAATAGTCGACCCCCATACGAATGCCGTATCGTGAATCACGAAGACGGCAGCTATTCGCGAAGGACGATACCTTGACGATCAATCAGCCCATTTCTTCTTTGCCGGCCGGTCTTCCTGATCTGGCGCTTCTCACGGAGAAAGCTGCCGGGACGGGATCTGTCATTATCTATCAACCTTATCTCGACCCTTCGCAACGCAGCCAGATCGACGCAGCGGCCATGCCGCTCGATATCTCGTTCAATACGCAGGCCACGACCCGCGAATATGAACTCTTCCGCACCCTGTATCAGCATCACGAGGCGATCGGCCTCGGCGACGACGTATTCTGGGGGCTGCTCTCCAGCAAATTCGAGATGAAGTCGGTGACGAGCTTCCCGTCCTTTGTCACGGAGGCGGAAAAGGCCAGGGCAGAAGGTGCGGACGCCTATCTTTACAATCCGCTGATCGGCCACGCGGCGATCTACAGCAACGTTTGGGAACATTCGCTGCTTGGCGGTCATCCCGGCATGGACCCGATCTTCCTGCATATCCAGAACCTCGGCTATCCGATCGCGCCGCCTCAGGACAAGACTGCCTTCGCGTTCTGCAACTATTTCTGCGGCAACCGGAAATTCTGGTCCGGGTATTTCGCCTTTTGCGAACGCATTCTCGAATCGCTGGAACACCAAGCGCGTGCCGGCACGCCGGCGGGTACTGCCTATGCCGGCACGGCTCACTATTCGCGCGATGCCAATGCGAAGATGCGCCCCTTCGTGATCGAGCGCCTGCTCGGGCTTTATGTCCAGCAGGCTGCCGCCTCCGGATTGAAAATCGCCGCCTTCGTGCCGGCCCTTGCCGATTTCGAATGGAAATTTGGTATCCGCCTCGGCCGTCTGCTGCATGGGCTCTTCGCCGCCAAGGAAGCCTTTCTGAAGAGCCTTGACGAGGCGCTCCTGACCTCGTGGCAGGAAGGCCGCCAGCCGCTCATCAAGCAGCCGCATCTGATCTGGATGGCTGATGATCCGCCCGCCTGGATGCCGCGCGGCCAGTTTATCGGCGGCCGCGAATTGATGCGCGCCTATGCTCCGCAGGCATCAGGCGCCACCCCGACGCCGCAGCAGCCGATACGGATGGAAAGGCCCGCTATATCAGCCGCGCCGAAAATCGAGCAGCCGCTCCGCAACCCGCTGCAGCCCTTTGCCGGCGGATGGCAGGCGCACAAGGACCGTCACTGCATCTGGATCGTGACGCCCGAAAACTACAATCACAGCCACGCCTTTGACGAAGTCGCGCTCGGCCTGCAAGGCGCCTTCGAGGAACTCGGCGGCTCGGCACCGATCGTCCGCGACATGAACGCGTTCGCAGGCCGTGCGCCGATCATCTACGGCGGCAATCTTCTCCCCGCCGAAATCGCCGGCCATCTGCCGAAGGACAGCGTCATCATCAACCTCGAGCAGGTGTCCGAGGAAAGCAGCTGGATCAATTCGCGCTATATGTCGATCCTGAGGGCGATGCCGGTGCTCGACTACAGCCCGCGCAACCGCGAAAACCTTGCCGCCAAGGGCATCGATCACGCCGGTGTCCTCGAAATCGGTTACAGCGGTTGCCTGAGCCAAATCCAGCACAACCCCGTCAAGGATATCGACGTCCTCTTCTACGGCTCGATGAACGAACGGCGCCACCATATCCTGAAGACGTTGAACGACAGCGGGCTAAAGGTCGCGCATCTCTTTAACATCTATGGTGCGGAACGCGATGCGGCGATTGCCCGCGCCAAGATCGTCATAAACATCCATCATTATGCGAGTGGCGTTTTCGAGATCGTGCGTATTTCCTATCTGCTCGCCAATCGCGTTTGCGTGCTGACGGAAGGTGATAGCCGCGATCCAGACCTCCAGCCCTTTATCGGCGGCTTGGCAATTGAGCGCTATGACGACATGATCGACCGCTGCTACAAGCTGATCGCAGACGCAGACGAGCGCGATGCCACTGCCGCGACTGGCCTTGCGGCCATGCGGAGCCGCTCGCAGGCGGACATGCTGATGAGCGTCATGAAGGCCGCAGAAAAGGTAAGTCATGCGCATTGAGACCGCAGCCATCGAGGGCATTGTTGCAATCACGCCGCCACGCTTCGGCGATCACCGCGGCTACTTCTCCGAGGTATTCAAGGATGCCTGGTTCCGGGAAAATGTGGCCAACGTCACGTTCATCCAGGACAATGAGTCGCTTTCGGCGCAGGCTGGAACCGTCCGGGGGCTGCATTTCCAGATCCCGCCCTTTGCCCAGGGCAAACTGGTGCGCTGCCTTGCCGGTCGGATCATGGATGTCGTCGTCGATATCCGCGAGGGATCGCCGAGCTTCGGCAGATGGCTCTCTCAGGAACTCTCGCCGGAAACTGGCAAGCAGCTCTGGATACCGGCCGGTTTCGCGCACGGATTTGTAACGATCGAGCCGAACAGCGTTATCAGCTACAAGGTAACTGCACCCTACAGCCCGCAGCATGATCGGGGCATCGCGTGGAACGATCCGATGATCGGCATTCGCTGGCCGTTCGATGAGAGAGAGATAGTGTCGTCCGACAAAGACAAGACGCTGCCGCGGCTCGCCGATCTGCCAAGCCATTTTTCTTATTCAACACAGCAACCCAAGGATTGATCGTCGATGCGCATACTGGTCACGGGCGGAGCGGGCTTCATCGGATCGGCATTGGTGCGCCATCTTGTCAGCGAGATCGGCGCCGAGGTGCTGAATGTCGACGCACTGACTTATGCCGGCAATATGGCATCGCTGAAATCCGTCGAATCGGCGCCGAACTATCAATTCCTGCGCGCCGATATCTGCGACCACGCCAGGATGCAGGAAGCATTCGCGTCCTTCCGCCCTGATATCGTCATGCATCTCGCCGCAGAGAGCCATGTCGACCGCTCGATCTCGGGCGCTGCCGATTTCATTCAGACCAATATCGTCGGCACATTCAGCCTGCTGGATGCCGCGCGGCACTATTGGGACGGGCTGGACGCGCGCAGCAAGAGCGCCTTCCGCTTTCTGCATGTCTCGACGGACGAGGTCTACGGCTCGCTCGGCGACGAGGGCCTCTTCGCGGAGACGACGCCTTACGATCCGTCCTCGCCCTACTCCGCCTCCAAGGCCGCGAGCGACCACCTGGCGGTCGCCTGGCACCGCACCTATGGCCTGCCCGTCGTCGTCTCCAATTGCTCCAACAACTACGGCCCGTTCCATTTCCCGGAAAAGCTCGTTCCGCTGATGATCCTGAACGCATTAGAGAGCAAGCCTCTTCCGGTTTACGGCAATGGCGCGAATGTTCGCGACTGGCTCTATGTCGAAGACCACGCCCGCGCGCTTTTCACGATCGCATCCAGAGGACGCCCCGGGGAAAAATACAATGTCGGCGGCCGCAATGAGCGCCGGAACATCGATGTCGTTCATCGCATTTGCGCGATCCTCGACAGCGTCTACGCTGACAAAGCACCTCATGCACATCTGATCGCCAACGTCACGGACAGGCCCGGACACGACGCACGCTATGCGATCGATGCCTCGAAGCTCGAAAGCGAACTCGGCTGGAAGGCGCAAGAGACTTTCGAAACCGGCATCGAGAAGACGGTGCACTGGTACTTGGAAAACGAATGGTGGTGGAGGCCGCTGCGCGAGAACGTCTACTCCGGCGAACGCCTCGGCGTTCTCAAAGGACAATAAGCGATGCGCATTGCCGTCACCGGCAAACAGGGCCAGCTCGTTCAGTCGCTGCTCAGACGTGGCGCCGAAACGGACGTCGACATCAGTGCGGTCGGGCGCCCGGAAATGGACCTCGCGAATCCCACAAGCATTGCGGCCGCCTTCTCGGCTCTGCGCCCAGATCTGATCGTCTCGGCCGCCGCCTATACGGCGGTCGACAAGGCCGAGAGCGAAGCCGAGCTTGCTTTCTCAGTCAACGCGACCGGCGCCGGGGCGGTTGCCGAGGCTGCCGCGCGGATCGAGGTCCCGGTGATCCACATTTCGACGGACTACGTCTTCAGCGGCGACAAGGCCACCGCATATTCCGAAGAGGATGCTACGGCGCCGATCTCCGTCTATGGGCGTTCGAAACTCGCGGGCGAGAAGGCCGTCGCGGCGGTGAACCCGAACCACGTCATCTTGCGCACTGCCTGGGTCTATTCGCCCTTTGGCACCAATTTCCTGAAAACGATGCTGCGGCTTTCCGAGACGCGCGATCATCTTCGCGTTGTCGCCGATCAGACAGGATGCCCGACCTCGGCACTCGACATCGCCGACGCGGTTCTTGCGATCGCAACCCGCATCGTAGCGGATCCTGCGCCATCGCTCCGCGGCACCTTTCACCTGACCGGCAGCGGCGAAGCTAGCTGGGCGGACTTCGCCGAAGAGATATTCGCGGAGCTTCATAAATCCGGCGGCAAAAAGGTCGAGGTCGAACGCATCCCGACGGCGGATTATCCGACGGCGGCGATGCGTCCCGCCAATTCGCGTCTCAGCGGCGACAAGCTCGCCAGAACATATGGAATCCGACTCCCGGAGTGGAAGCAGTCCATGATGGTGGTCATGCAAGACCTTTTGAATAAAGGTCTTTAAGGAGATTGGCATGAAGGGAATTATCCTCGCCGGCGGCACAGGCACACGTCTGCATCCGATCACAGAGGCCGTCTCGAAACAGTTGATGCCGGTCTACGACAAGCCGATGATCTACTATCCGCTGACGACGCTTATGCTCGCCGGCATCAGGGAGTTGCTGATCATCACCACGCCTCACGACGTCGAAGCCTTCAAGCGCCTTCTCGGCGACGGCTCGCAATGGGGAATTTCGCTGAACTATGCCGTACAGCCGAGCCCGGACGGCCTCGCCCAGGCGTTCATCATCGGCGCCGACTTCGTGCACGGCGACAGCTCGGCACTCGTTCTCGGCGACAACATCTTCTACGGGCACGGCTTGCCGGAAATCATGAAATCTGGCACGAGTCGTCGCGAAGGCGCGACAGTTTTCGCCTATCATGTCACCGATCCGGAACGCTATGGCGTCGTCGGCTTCGACGAAAAGATGAATGCGCTGTCGATCGAGGAGAAGCCGAAGGAGCCAAAATCGAACTGGGCGGTGACCGGCCTCTATTTCTACGATCAGCAGGTGGTCGATATCGCCGCCAACCTGAAGCCGTCACCGCGCGGTGAATTGGAAATCACCGACGTCAACCGCACCTATCTCGAGCGCGGCCAGCTATTCGTGGAGTTGATGGGCCGGGGCTATGCCTGGCTCGACACCGGCACGCCGGACAGCCTGCACGATGCCGCGGGTTTCGTCAGCACCCTGGAGAAACGCCAGGGCTTCAAGATCGCGTGTCCCGAGGAAGTCGCCTGGCGCATGGGTTACATCTCGCAGGCCGAACTCGCCAAGCTCGCGGAGAAGCTCGGCAAGAGTGCCTACGGCCAGTACCTGCGGAAGCTGTCCCCGGATTGGTGAACTGTCTGGCCGACCAGACGCGCTGTCCCTTTCAACCCGCATAACTGCAAAATCGACCGCGATTTTCGCAGTTATGCGTTCGTCCGTATGGATCAGACGTTTCCGGCTTCTCGCGCACTCGGAAATTCCGCCAGCCGGGCAGCGTAACGCGCCATGGTGTCGACTTCGAAATTGACAAAATCGCCGGCCTTGCGCTCACCCCAGGTGGTGACGTCGAGCGTGTGGCGGATGAGCAGGACATCGAAATCGGTGCCGTCGACAGCATTGACGGTCAGCGAAGTGCCGTCCAGTGCGATCGATCCCTTGGGGGCGACGAATTTCGCCAGATGTTCGGGCGCACGCAGGCGATAGCGGGTGGCGTCACCCTCCGATGTCACCGAGAGGATTTCCGCCTTGCCGTCGACATGGCCGGAAACGATGTGGCCGCCGAGCTCGTCGCCGATCTTCAACGACCGCTCGAGATTGATGCGGCTTCCTTCTTGCCAGGTGCCGATCGTCGTCAGCCGCAGCGCTTCTTCCCAAGCTTCCACCTCGAACCAGCGGCCATTGCTGCCTTCATCAGGCAGGCCGGTCACGGTCAGGCAGATGCCGGAATGGGAGATGGATGCACCCATATCGATGGTGGAGGGATCATAAGCGGTCGCGACGCGCAGCTTGATGCCCTCCTTCAGGGGGGAAACGGATTCTACTATACCGACATCGGTGACTATTCCGGTGAACATCAAAGCCCTCTTTCATATTCGTCCAGGCGATCGTCGCCAAAGATTCGCGTGCTCATATGCATGAAACCGGATGGTATGTCGGTTGCCTGCAACGGGGATTCAATACCGCCCCCACCGAGGGCGACAGGCGCCTGATAGAGCTGGATGTGGTCGACAAGACCGGCTTCGAGGAATAGCCGCGCCGTCTTTGCGCCGCCTTCGACCAGAAGCGAAGAAATGCCCCGCGTCGCAAGCGCCGGGAGCAGGACCTCGGGGTGATAAGGATTGCAGTAGACAATTTCGACGCCGGCGGCTTCGAGCGCGGTGCGGCGGGAGTCCATGTCGGCGGGGTCAGTGGTCGGCGCCCCAGCATCCGCCCCCAACGGCGAAACCTCTTCCCTCGCCACCACAATCACCGGCACGTCCCGCGCCGTCTGAACCAGCTTGCTCGTCAACGGCAATGCCAGCGCGGGATCAAGGACGATGCGGATCGGCGACTGTGCTTCGAGGCCTGGCGTGCGCACCGTCAAAAGCGGGTCATCTGCTATCGCGGTGCCGATGCCGACGAGGATCGCGTCGGTTTCGGCGCGCAGCGTCTGAACCTCAGCGCGGGCCTCCGGACCTGTGATCGCCACTTGGCCCTTCCCCTCACGGCCGATCATGCCATCGGCGGAAACGGCAAGCTTGAGAGTCACATAGGGGCGGTTCTTCGTTTGGCGGGTGAGATAGCCGGCCAGCGAGCGCCGGCCCTCTGTTTCCAGCACGCCTGGCGTCACCTCGATGCCGGCGTTGCGCAGCATCGCGATGCCGCGGCCCGAGACGCGCGGGTCAGGATCGGTGACGCTGACGACAACGCGGGCAATGCCATAGGCGATCAGCGCCTCTGCGCAAGGTGGCGTCTTACCGTGGTGCGAGCAGGGTTCGAGCGTCACATAAGCGGTGGCGCCACGGGCGAGTTCGCCGGCTTCGGCGAGCGCCTGCGGCTCGGCGTGCGGGCGGCCGCCGAGAGCCGTGACCGCACTGCCGACGACGACGCCGTCACGAACGATCAGGCAGCCGACGGAAGGGTTGGTGGCGGTACGGCCGAGATGCCGGCGCGATAGGCGGATCGCCGCCGCCATGAAACCTTCGTCCTCCGCCGAGACTCTCATGGCTCATCTGTCCAGCGGGTCGCGGGCGATCTTGGCGTTGATTTCGGAAATGACCTTCTCGAAATCCTCGGCAAGCGAGAAATCCCGGTAGACCGAGGCGTAACGCACGAAGCCGACATCGTCGAGGCTCTTCATGGCTTCCAGCACCTGCAAGCCGATTTGCTCGGAGGAGATTTCCGTCTCGCCGGAACTCTCAAGCCGGCGGACGATGCCGGAAACGGCGCGCTCGATGCGATCCCGCTCGACGGGGCGTTTGCGGAGCGCCACTTCGAAGGAGCGCACCAGTTTGTCACGATCGAAGGGCACCTTGCGGCCAGTCTTCTTGATGACCATCAGCTCGCGCAGCTGGACGCGCTCGAAGGTGGTGAAGCGGCCGCCGCAATCCGGACAGATACGCCGCCGGCGGATGGACGTGTTGTCCTCCGCCGGACGCGAATCCTTGACCTGGGTATCTTCCGAACCGCAATAGGGGCAGCGCATCGCTACTCCTTACCCCATGTAGCCATACATGGGGAAGCGGTCTGTGAGGTTGACCACCTTGCCGCGCACGGCGGCTTCAACGGCGGCGTTGCCGTCATCGGAATTGGCGACCTTCAGGCCGTCGAGAACCTCGACGATCAAATTGCCGATCTCGCGGAATTCGGCTTCCTTGAAGCCGCGCGTCGTGCCGGCCGGTGCGCCCAAACGCACGCCTGACGTGACGAAGGGCTTTTCCGGGTCGAAGGGAATGCCGTTCTTGTTGCAGGTGATATAGGCGCGGCCGAGAGCTGCCTCGGCGCGCTTGCCGGTGGCGTTCTTCTTGCGCAGGTCAACGAGCATCAGGTGGTTGTCGGTGCCGCCGGAGACGACGTCGAGGCCGCCTGCGATCAGCGTCTCGGCCAGCGCCCGGGCGTTCTTGACGATCTGAGCGGCGTAATCCTTGAATTCCGGCTGCAGCGCCTCGCCGAAGGCGACGGCCTTGGCAGCGATGATGTGCATCAACGGACCACCCTGCAGGCCCGGGAAGACAGCCGAATTGAACTTCTTGGCGAGATCCTCTTCATTGGTGAGGATGACGCCGCCGCGCGGGCCGCGCAGCGACTTATGCGTCGTCGTCGTCGCGACATGGCAATGCGGGAACGGCGACGGATGCTGGCCACCGGCGACGAGGCCGGCGATGTGAGCCATGTCGACCATCAGATAGGCGCCGACGCTGTCGGCGATCTCGCGGAAGCGCTTCCAGTCCCAGATGCGGGAATAGGCGGTGCCGCCGGCGATGATCAGCTTCGGCTTGTGCTCTTCGGCTTTGCGGGCGACTTCATCCATATCGAGCAGGTTGTCGCCTTCGCGCACGCCGTAGGAAACGACGTTGAACCACTTGCCCGACATGTTGACCGGCGAACCATGCGTCAGGTGGCCGCCCGAATTCAGGTCGAGACCCATGAAGGTGTCACCGGGCTGCAGCAGCGCCAGGAACACGGCTTGGTTCATCTGCGAGCCGGAATTCGGCTGGACGTTGGCGAAATTGACGCCGAACAGCTTCTTGGCGCGCTCGATCGCCAGTTCCTCGGCGATATCGACGAACTGGCAGCCGCCGTAATAACGCTTGCCCGGATAACCCTCGGCATATTTGTTGGTCATGATGGAGCCCTGGGCTTCCAGCACGGCGCGGGAGACGATGTTCTCGGAAGCGATCAGTTCGATCTCGTGCCGTTGGCGACCGAGTTCCTTTCCGATCGCGCCGAAAATTTCCGGATCAACGTCCGCAAGCGAGCGATTGAAGAAGGATTCGGTGGAAGCATTGGTCATGGGCGGGCTCCTCAACTGGAATGCGCTGAGGTATTAGCCTTCCGCCGTGGCAAGGGCAATACGAAGAACGACATTTGCTGAGCAAAGCGCGCGCTCCGGCCATTTTGCGACAGCGCGGCGCCGATGAATGGCGGCCGCATGACGCAGCGCCCTGCCCGGCATAAAAAACCGCGCCCTCGAGGCGCGGTTCTCAAAATCACGATGCTGAGGTCGCCGCTTACTGAACCGGCTGTTCCATGCCGGCCGTGGTGTCGAGTGCGAGCTCGGCATTGCCGTCCATCTGATAGATGTCGTCGCGAAACTGGACGATGCCGTCGGGCATGCCCCAGGCGGAGATGTAGACGAAATAGACCGGAACTTCGGTGGCGAGCTTGATCGGCGTGTTGACGCCGCTTGCGATCACCTGTTCCATCTGCTGGCGGTTCCAGCCCGGCGTCTCGCGCAGCAACCAGGTCGACAGGTCGCGCACGTTCTGAACGCGGACGCAGCCCGACGATTCGAAACGCATGAGCTTGTTGAACAGGCCCTGCTGCGGCGTGTCGTGCATGTACTCGCCGTTCTTGTTGTAGAAGTTGATCTTCGTCGACGCCATGGCGTTGATCTTGCCCGGGTCCTGGCGAAACATCAGGTTCGGCGCCTCGCCGTTCCAATCGACAGTCTCCGGAGAAACCTCATTGCCCTTGCCGTCGATCAGGCGGATCGCGTTCTTTTCGAGATATGTCGGATCCTTGCGCATCAGCGGCATGATGTCCTTTTCGACGATCGAGCGCGGCGCGGTCCAGTAGGGGTTGAGGATGACTTCGTAGATCTTCGAGTTGACGAGATGCGTCGGTCGGCTCAGACGGCCGACGACCGCGGTGTGGCGCGTCGCAACGCTGCCGTCTTCGACGGCCTCGACATAGGCGGCCGGAATGTTGACCATTAGGTGGCGGCGGCCAAGATCTTCCGGGAAGGTCTGCAGGCGGACCAGATTGGTGTTCAACTGCTGCAGGCGGACATCGGCCGGAATGTTCATCGCCTTCAGCGTGAACTCGCCGAGAACGCCGTCGGACGGCAGGCCGTGACGCGCCTGGAAGCGCTTGACGGCGCCGTCGACATAGGAATCGAAGGCGTTCGACATGCCTGCCTCGCGCGGCAGGTCGCCGGTGATCGCAAGGCGCTGGCGCAGCGCCTGGACGGCGGGAGAGGAAACGCCGAGCTGCAGGCGCTGATCACCGGGATTGACTTCCGGCCAGCCGCCGGCTGCCGCAATCTGCTGATACTGCATGATCGCCTGCTGTGCGCTCGCGACCGATTGGGGACCGAGGATCGGCGTATTGGAAACGACGGCGGTCGCCGTGCGCGAAGCCGCCTTGGCATCGAACTGGTCGTCCCAGTTGCCGCGGCGCGGCGCGTTGATCAGCGTATCGAGCGCCGACTGCGCCAATGCCGGCGCGGCCATAGCGCTGGCGCCAATCGTTGCCGCGGACGCAAGGAAAGCGCGGCGCGAGAGAGCTTCATTTCCGTTTTTCTTCGACATAGTCCCAACCACTGAATGCCGCATGCAAGGAAGCGCGGCGCTTTGCGATATCACTGCGCCGTAACGCAGATCCCTATCCATTCGTTCTCCCGGCACATCGGAAAATCCTGCCCCGCATCACAAGACTGCGATGCGGAAGCCTGAACGTTCCTGGTCCATTGAAAGCGCCGGTTGCTAACCTTCCGCTGCCACACCAATATGGCCAATTCGTGTTGCCGGGACCGCAGATCGCTGCCGATGGCCGAGTCATCACGCAACGAACCATGTGACGAGGTAAATCGTGCCGGTTAATAACGGCTAAAAAACGGCTTGAATACCGGCCCTTACGCTTGCCTGCCATGCGTTGCAAAGATGCCACGCGGGCGCAAACGGCAAAACCGGACGCGCAGGGAACGCATCCGGTTTTCTTCAACCCTGAAAGGAGGTCGAGGGTCTTAGAGGCGATACATGATCGAGTCGTTCCAGAAGCGGTCGAGCCGCTGGAGCAGCTTGTTCATCTGGGTGAACTCGTCGGTGCCGATGCCGCCGACCTTGTCGATCGAGGCGATGTGGCGTTCGTAGAGCTTGGCGACCGTTTCGGCGATGTCCTGGCCGGTGTCGGTCAGGCTGATGCGGACCGAGCGGCGGTCGATGCGGGAGCGCTGGTGGTTGATGAAGCCGAGGTCGACCAGCTTCTTCACGTTGTAGGAAACATTGGAGCCGAGATAGTAGCCACGGGAGCGCAGCTCGCCGGCGGTCAGCTCGGAATTGCCGATGTTGAAAAGGAGCAGCGCCTGGATGGCGTTGACGTCGCTGCGACCCTGGCGGTCGAACTCGTCCTTGATGACGTCGAGAAGACGGCGATGAAGACGTTCGACCAGATGAAGGGATTCCATGTAAAGATCACGGATGCCCTGATCCTGCTGGTCACGGAAGTTGGATACCGCCTGCGGCTTGATTTTCGTGTTCATATTGACTGCCTCACTGTTTGTTTGGCGGTGTCGTTTTCTTCCCGCCTTGAGTGAGACCCTATCGAATACATATAAAATTCGACTTAAACCGCAGGCTTAATGGAGCCTTACCGGAAACTCCACGTTGTCTCAGGGTAAATCAACACTTACCTGGCGGCGGTGCCGGCGCTTTTCCAGCCAGAGCAACAGGCGGAATATGCAGTAGACCGCGGCGACCATGAGATGCAGCAGAATGATCAGCTTGTTGGGTCCGAAGATATCAGGCAGCAGGCCATACATCAGGATCTGCCCGCCTGCTGCCAGCACCCAGATAACCGGCCCCCAGGAGACGGTAAGCCAGAGGCCGAGGGAGGCGACGGGGAAAAGCACGGCAAGGCTGGTGCTCGCCACCTTCCACGGCAGGTTCAAAAGATCGAAGCGGCCGGCGCCGACCAAGGAATAGCCGACGAGCATCGCCCAATATTGGAGACCGAACCAGAAGCAGGATACGGCCACCAGCCTCAGGAGGAGGATGAAGAGAAGATCCGCCAGCGTGCGTTTCGGTAGTGTCGGGGATTCGGTTTCCATGGCGCAAACATCGGTTCGGGATCGGATCGTTACAAGCAGTTTTTCCGCCGCGGCCAATCGTCCGGTTTGGATTTTCCGGGCGCCATGATAATGAGCGCTCCGATAAATGGAATGGGCCAGGGACAGATATCATGCAAGATAAGACGCATCTCGTCGACGACATCACCGGCCATCGCCGCATGCGGCGCAACCGCAAGGCGGACTGGACGCGCCGGCTGGTGCAGGAGAACCGGCTGACGGTCGACGACCTGATCTGGCCGATCTTCATCGTGCCGGGTTCCGGCATCATCGATCCGATCCCGGCCATGCCCGGCGTCAACCGCATGAGCATCGACAAGGCCGTCGAGGCCGCCCGCGAAGCGGCCGATCTCGGCATTCCGGCGCTGGCGACCTTTCCCAATATCGAGATGGAGCTACGTGACGAGACAGGCTCGAACAGCCTCGAGGCCAACAATCTGATCAATAAGGCCACGGCGGCGATCAAGAAGGCGGTGCCGGAGATCGGTGTCATCACCGACATCGCGCTCGACCCCTTCACCAGCCATGGCCATGACGGCATTCTGAGAGACGGCGAGATCGTCAACGACGAGACGGTCGATCAGGTGGCGCGCGCTGCCGTGATGCAGGCCGATGCTGGCGCCGACATCATCGCGCCGTCGGAGATGATGGACGGGCGCATCGGCGCCATCCGCATGGCGCTCGATGCCGCCGGCCACCAGAGCGTCGGCATCATGAGCTATGCAACGAAATTCGCCTCTGCCTTCTACGGCCCCTATCGCGAGGCGATCTCGACAGGCGGCCTGCTGATAGGCGACAAGAAGACCTATTATATCGACCCGGCCAACGGCACCGAGGCGATCCGCGACGCCGCCCTCGACGTCGAGGAAGGCGCCGACATGCTGATGGTCAAGCCCGGCCTGCCTTATCTCGACATCTGCTGGCGGATGAAGGAGGCCTTCGGCCTGCCGACCTTCGCCTACCAGGTTTCCGGTGAGTATACGCAGATCAAGGCGGCAGCGATGAACGGCTGGATCGACGGCGAGCGGGCGATGCTCGAAACGCTGCTGTCGTTCAAGCGGGCGGGATGCGACGGCATCCTCACCTATTTCGCGGTCGAGGTGGCGAAAATTCTCGCAAAGAGGTGATTTCGGGGCGAATGATTGTATTTCGCCCCGCCGACACCATATCAGCGGCGTCGCTTTTGCGAGAGGAGATCGAGATGAGCTACAACCCCAATCCGCTTTATGCCGCACCGGAGGACTGGCGCGCCTATAGCGGCGTGTTGAGCCGCCGTGTGTTTGCCTTCATGCTCGATTACCTCATCGTGGCGCTGCTGTGCATTCCCGCGGCGATCGTTCTGTTCTTCCTTTCGATCGTCACGCTCGGCCTCGGCTTCTTCCTCTACCCTGCCCTCTTCGTCATCGTCGCCGGCCTTTACTTCGGCCTGACCGTCGGCGGACCGAGCCAGGCTTCGCTCGGCATGCGGGCAATGGGGATTGCGATCGTGCGCGTCGATGGACGGCCGATGGATTTCCTGACGGCGATCGTGCATCTGGCGCTGTTCTGGATCCTGAACTCGGTGCTGACGCCGCTCATCCTGCTTGCCGGCCTGTTTATCGAGCGCAGCCGTCTCATCCACGACCTACTGGTCGGCACGGTGACAGTGCGCACTGCCTGAGATCCTGCTGCCTGGGACCTGGTGGCGGAGACGAAAAAACTCTCCGCCTTCCCTGTACCGGGGATCACGATGCTCCATATCCAAGATTAGAAGACTGAAATGAAGGGCGGAGACCGCCGCGCTGTTGACGTTTTCTATTCTTAGGTCATGCTGTCAGAAATCGGCACTGTCTCGACAAGGAAACTTCCGCGACAAATGAATACGCAGACGACGCCATCCCCGCAGTTTTATCTGACGGCTCCGGCTGCGTGTCCGTATCTGCCGCATGAGATGGAGCGCAAGGTCTTCACCCATCTGGTCGGCCCGCGGGCCGCCGAGATGAACGACATCCTCACCCAGGGCGGGTTCCGCCGCTCGCAGAACATCGCTTACCGCCCGGCCTGCGAATCCTGTCGCGCCTGCGTTTCCGTGCGGATTCTCGCCCAGGAATTCGAACCGACGAAATCGATGAAACGGGTGCTTGCCGCCAATTCCGACGTCATCGCTACCGAATTCGCAGCCCAGCCTTCCAGCGAGCAATATTCACTCTTCCGGCGCTATCTCGATTTCCGCCACCAGCAGGGCGGCATGTCCGACATGACCGTGCTCGATTATGCGATCATGGTGGAAGACACGCATGTGAACACGCGAATCATCGAATACCGCCGGCGCGAGGAAGGCTCCGGGCTGGAGGAGCGGCCGAAGGGCGAACTGCTTGCCGCCGCACTCACCGACACGATGAGCGACGGGCTGTCGATGGTCTATTCCTATTTCAATCCGGCGCTCGAGCGGCGTTCGCTCGGCACATTCATGATTCTCGACCATGTCAGGCGCACGAAAGCGCTTGGCCTGCCGCATGTCTACCTCGGCTACTGGGTTCAGGGTTCACGAAAAATGGACTATAAGACCCGTTTCCAGCCGCAGGAGCATCTCACTCCGCGCGGCTGGGAGCGTTTCGACCCCTCCTCCATGCCCGAAAGCACCCACGATTAGAGCCTTTCCCGGTCAGCTTGGAGCATTCTGTTGGCTCAAACGGAGTCGGATGGTCGACCGGCCGGCGCGCGTAGTAGCCCAGATCTACGGCCAAGCCGGCCGGTCGAGCAGGCGGCCCGTTTCAGCCAACCCTCCCCCAGATTTGCCAGGCAAATCTGCAAGACTAAAAAATCGCCGGATGCACTTATCGCTTCGCCACGGCGAAGCGGTGCGGCCGGTGGGCCGGGCATCTCTAGCCAGGGCAGAGGCGATCGGCTCGGACGTACTTGGGGGTATGCCCGTCGCCAATCGCTTCTGCCCTGACGAAAACCTGCTCCGGCAGAATGCTTCAAGCTGACCAGCAAAGGCTCTAAATGCTCCCCACCGCTCTTTCCAATCATCGGAAGGGCCTGCTGCTGACGGCGATCGGCGGGCTGGCGCTTTCCATGGATATCCCGCTCGTCCGCCTTGGCGACGGTGACATCTGGTCGATTCTCGGAATGCGGAGCGCAGCAACGGTCGTCGCCACGCTCGTCATATTAGGAGCAATGCGCCTGGTTTCGGGCAAGTGGCCGGTTCTCGTTCCGGGGCGACCCGGTTTGCTCGCCGGTCTGCTCTACGGTCTCTCTTCCCTCACCTTCGTGCTGGCCGTCTTCAATACGGCCACAGCCAATGTCGTCTTCATCGTCGCCTTCAACCCGATGTTCGGAGCTCTTCTTTCCTGGATTTTCCTCAAGGAGAAGCCTCCGGCCGCAACGCTGGTCGCGATGCTGTTCATGATATCAGGCGTCGGATTGATCGTGAGCGAAGGACTTTCCAGCGGCCATGTTTTTGGCGACGCCATGGCGCTTCTCAGCGCGCTCATTCTTGCCGCAGCCATTACGGTCGGGCGTGCCTCTCGCCGGCAAATGGGCTTCGTGCCGCTGCTTGCCGCCATCCTGCCGGCTGTACTCGGCCTCACGCAGGCTCTGCCCTCAGGGCTTGCCATCGTCCATCCCGGCTGGATCCTCTTCAACGGCGCCATCGTGATGCCGGTCGCCTTCTGGTGCCTGGCGACAGGACCACGTTATCTGTCCGCGGCTGAAGTCGGCATGTTCTATCTCTTGGAAACGGTGCTGGCGCCGATCTGGGTCTGGCTGATCTTTGCCGAAACGCCCGCGACCATGACACTCGTCGGCGGCGGCATCCTGACGGCGACAATCGCCGTGCATTCCCTCTGGATGGCGCGACGCAAGAGCGTCAGGCAAGTCTCATGATGTGACGTTGTCGCTTGCCTGGCCCCATGTCATACAACGATGAAGGAGCGACGCGCTTCCCTTGGGACTTCAGCGTGCCGCTCAACCGGTAGCCTTCAACTGCTGCTGATCCAGTTCCCGGCCGAGGGCTTCGACGACATGCGCCCAGCCTTGCCGCGTTTTCTCCTCGTGTGCGGCCCATTCGGCGCACATTTCGTGGGTCAATGTAAGGCGGCTGCCGCCGCCGAGAGGCTCGATGTCGATTTCGACGCGATCGCAATTGTGGTCGTGCTCCTCGACGGAAAAGCTGAAGACCATGCGTTGCGGGCGCTTCAATTCCAGAAAGACGCCCTGATGAAAGGCGTCGCCGGTCGGGCGGCGGTCAACGACGAAGAAACGGCCGCCGACACGCGGGTCGATGTCGGCACGGATGACATGTCCATCATCGGTCGCAAACAGGAAGCGGCGGGCAATTTCGGGGTTGAGCCAGGCGTCGTAGACCACAGCGGGCGGGGCCTTGTAGGTCTGGCTGACATGCAATTTGATGGTGCTGGCGGGCATCGATTTTCCTCCGGTAGGGGCACGGGCGCCTTCTCGAGGCGCAACGGACCACAGCCGCTCCGTCCGCCCACGCAACCGGCCTTCTCTTATTTTGATAACAGCAATGAGATAGAGAAGTTCCCACGCCCGCCAAGAGCCGAGCGCGGAATTTAATTCGACAGAAAACCAAGGCGTTACGACGGTCCTTTGCGCGCCTGGACAGGTGCGCGGCGCCGTAAAGCCTCAGCCGGCGAATTTGCCGCTGCGCGGGAAGCCCTTCGGCACGGTGCGGCCGGCGCTAGCGCGATCGCCCAGCCATTCGGCCAGTTCGTCCTTGTTCTTCGTGAAGGTGCGGCCGGCGCTGTCTTCCCAGACGAGGCCGTCTGATATTGCGAAGCAGCGGACATCGGAAATGCCGCCATCCTTGTAGCGCTGCAGGCGCACGCCCTTGCCGCGCGACATTTCCGGCACCTGCGCGAGCGGGAAGACCAGCAGCTTGCGGTTCTCGCCGACGACGGCAACATGATCGCCGCTAACCGGCACCAGCAGCTGCGTTTCCTCCGGCAGCGCGACATTCATGATCTGCTTGCCTTTGCGCGTATTGGCGACCAGCTCCGCCTCTGGAACGACGAAACCGTTGCCCGCCGTCGACACGATCAGTTGCTTGCGCGCGGAATCGTGGACGAAGGCGGTCAGCACCGCCTGGTCGTTATCCATGTCGACCATGATACGCAACGGCTCGCCGTGGCCGCGTCCGCCCGGCAGCTTGTCACCACCGAGCGTGAAGGCCTTGCCGCCTGTCGTGACGATCAGGATCTTGTCCGTCGTCTGCGCCGGGAAGGCCACCTTCAAGCCGTCCCCTTCCTTGAAGGTCAGCGTCGCGGTGTCGGCGATGTGGCCCTTCAGGGCGCGGATCCAGCCCTTTTCGGATATGACGACCGTGATCGGCTCCTTCTCGATCATCGCCTGCTGGATCGCCTCTTCATCGGCCTCAGGCGCGTCGGCGAACTGGGTGCGGCGGCGGCCGACCTCGGTCGCCTTGGCGAATTTCTTCTTCACCTCGCCGATTTCCCAGGCAACCGTCTGCCACTGCTTGTCGTCCGAGGCAAGCAGCGCCTCGATCTCGCTCTTTTCCTTGGTGAGTTCGTCAAACTCCTTGCGGATCTCGAATTCTTCCAGTTTGCGCAGGGCGCGCAGCCGCATGTTGAGGATCGCTTCGACCTGATTGTCGGTCAGATCCCATCGCGCCATCATGACCGGCTTCGGCTCGTCTTCCTCGCGAATGATCCGGATCACCTCATCGATGTTGAGGTAGGCGATCAACAGACCGCCGAGGATCTCGAGACGCTTGTCGATTGCGGCCAGGCGGAAGCGCGACCGGCGCTGCAGGACTTCGCGACGGTGGTCCAGCCACTCCTTCAGCACCTCGTTCAGCGCCATGACTTTGGGGATGCGCCCCATGGACAGAACGTTCATGTTGAGCGGAAAGCGGCTTTCGAGCTCCGTCAGCTTGAACATCGATTCCATCAGGATGGTCGGATCGACGCTGCGGGACTTCGGCGCCAGGACGATGCGAATGTCCTCGGCCGATTCATCGCGGATGTCTTCCAGCAGCGGCAGCTTGCGGGCGATCAGCAGCTCGGCGATCTTCTCGATCAGCCGCGATTTCTGCACCTGAAAGGGAATTTCGGTGATGACGATCTGATAGCCGCCGCGACCGAGATCCTCCGTCTGCCATTTCGCCCGCACGCGAAAACCGCCGCGGCCGGTGCGGTAGCTCTCGATGATGCTGTCGCGGCTGTCGATGATAATGCCGCCTGTGGGGAAATCCGGGCCGGGAATGAATTCGACGAGCTTTTCGATGGTCGCATCGGGATGCTTGATCAGATGCAGGGCGGCGTCGCAAAGCTCATGCGCATTGTGAGACGGGATCGAGGTCGCCATGCCGACGGCGATGCCGGAGGAGCCGTTGGCGAGCAGGTTCGGGAAGGCGCCGGGAAGCACGACCGGCTCGGAATTCGATTCGTCGTAGGTGTCGCGGAAATCGACCGCATCCTGATCGATGCCTTCGAGCAGCAGTTCGGAGACCGCCGTCATCTTCGATTCGGTGTAACGCATGGCGGCGGGGCTGTCGCCGTCTATATTGCCGAAATTGCCCTGGCCGTTGACCAGCGTATAACGCTGCGAGAAATCCTGGGCGAGACGGGCAAGCGCGTCGTAGATCGACTGGTCGCCATGCGGATGGTAGTTACCCATCACTTCGCCGACGATCTTGGCGCATTTTCTGAAGGCCGAAGTGGGCCTCAGCCCCATCTCGTTCATCGCGTAGACGATGCGGCGATGGACAGGCTTCAGCCCGTCGCGCACGTCAGGCAGCGCGCGGTGCATGATGGTCGACAGCGCATAGGCAAGGTAACGCTGCTCGAGCGCCGCCTTGAGGTCGACCGGCTGGATGTTGTCGTCGTCTCCGCCGGAAGGCGGCAAAATCTCTTGTCCCATGGGCCTTGACTAGCCCAGAAGTGGCCGGCGGGCAAGGAATCCGGCCTATTGCAGCTGTGGATGAAGTCTTGGGGGCGACATCAAAGGATGAGACAAACGTTCCGCCGCAATTTGGACTTCGTTTGCCGTTCCCTTCAACAGAAATTTAGAAGTCCGCAAATATAAAGCGGCCCCAATCCGTAGTAGCGTAACTGCAGATTTCCAAACCGCCACACGCCACCAGAGGAATCACCCTTATGAACATTTATCGGACAACGCGGCTGATGCTGTCGGGCGCAGCCTTTTTCTCGCTCGCCGGCTCGGCCTTGGCCCTCGACGGCAATGATCTGCTGAAGAAGCTCAATGCCGCCTATGCCGCACAGGGCGGAACGATTTCGGCTGACGGCGTCGATATCAATGGCACCACCGTGACCTTGAAGAAAGTCAGCATCAAACCGGCCGGCAACGAGAGCTTCGCCATCGGCGAAGTCACCCTGTCCGGCGTGGAGGAAGATGAGGAAGGTGGCTATTACATCGAAGAGGCCGCCTTCCCCGATATCAACACGACGAAAGACGGCGTCACCATGACCGCACAAGAGCTGACGCTCGGCGGCATTTCCATTCCGGCGACAGCCGGCGGCGACAGCCTCGACACAATGATGCTCTACGAAACCGCCCATACCGGCCCGCTGAAGGTGGTCAAGGACGGCGCGGAAGTGTTCTCGCTACTGCAAAGCGACATGAACCTGACGCTGCGCGAGGACGAATCCGGCTTCGATTTCGACGGCGCCTTCAAAAGCATGAAGGCCGATCTCACCAAGGCCGAAGATCCGCAGGGCAAGGATGCGATCGAGAAGCTCGCCCTGCAGCACGTCCAGGGCGACATCACCATGAAAGGCGCCTGGGAGCTCGGGCCCGGCACGTTCGACGTTTCGGAAATCGCCTTCGACTTCACGAACATCGGCAAGCTCAACCTCGGCTTCAAGATCTCCGGCTATACGATGGCCTTCATGAAATCACTGCAGGATGCGGTGAAGGAATCGGAATCCAATCCGAACACGGAACAGTCGCAGCAGGCGCTCGGCCTTGCCATGCTCGGCCTGATGCAGCAGCTGTCCTTCGAGGGCGCTCACGTGCGCTTCGAAGATGCCTCGATCACCAAGCGGGCGCTCGATTACGCCGGTTCGCAGCAGAACATGTCAGGCAAGCAGATGGCGGATTCGCTGAAGGCGATGACGCCGATCATGCTGGCGCAGCTCAATATCCCGGAACTGCAGAACGCCGTTTCGGCCGCCGTCAACACCTTCCTCGACGACCCCAAGAGCTTGACGGTGAAGGCCGCTCCTGAAAAGCCGGTGCCGTTCCCGACGATCGTCGGCGCCGCGATGGGCGCTCCGAACACGCTGCCGCAGGTGCTCGGCGTCAAGGTTTCGGCCAACGACTGATCGCTCAAATTGCAAGAAAGGGCCCGACAGTTCCGCTGCCGGGTCCTTTCTTGTTTCAAATCAAACGATCCGCGCAGACAAAAAGCCCGGCGTTTGCGGCCGCCGGGCTTTTCTGTTCGACGCTGAGCCGAACTCAGTCCTTCTTGACCGGCGGGATCGGCCGGATCGAAAGCTCGCGCAGCTGCGTCGGGGTTGCCGGGGTCGGCGCGCCCATCAGCAGGTCCTGGGCCTGCTGGTTCATCGGGAACAGCGAGATCTCACGCAGGTTCTTGGCGCCGACGAGCAGCATGACGATTCGGTCGATGCCGAAGGCGGCGCCGCCATGCGGAGGCGCGCCGTACTGGAAGGCGCGGTAGAGGCCGCCGAAGCGGTCCTCGACGTCCTGCTGGCTGAGACCGACCTTCTCGAAGGCGGCGACCATGGTTTCCGGCGACTGGTTGCGGATCGAACCCGAGGCGATCTCGAAGCCGTTGCAGACGGCGTCGTACTGGAAGGCCTTGATCGTCAGGGGATCCTGGTTCCTGAGCGCATCGAGGCCACCCTGCGGCATCGAGAACGGGTTGTGGGCGAAATCGACCTTCTTTTCCTCGTCGTTCCATTCGAAGAATGGGAAGTCGACGATCCAGCAGAGCTCGAAGCGGTCGCGGTCGACGAGGTTGAGTTCTTCGCCGGCCTTGGTGCGGGCCTCACCCGCAAACTTGTAGAATTTTTCCGGCTCTCCGGCGACGAAGAAGCACGCGTCGCCGTCACCAAGACCAAGTTGGGTCCGGATCGCATCGGTGCGCTCCTCGCCGATGTTCTTGGCAAGTGGTCCGGCGCCTTCGAGCTTCTCGCCTTCCTTGCGCCAGAAGATGTAGCCGAGGCCCGGCTGGCCCTGGCTCTGCGCCCAGGCGTTCATGCGGTCGCAGAAAGCACGCGAGCCGCCTGTCTTGGCCGGGATCGCCCAGACCTGGACCTTCGGGTTGGAGGCGATCATGCCGGCGAAGACTTTAAAGCCCGAGCCGGCGAAATGTTCGGTCACCGCTTCCATGACGATCGGGTTGCGCAGATCGGGCTTGTCGGAGCCGTATTTGCGGATCGCCTCGTCATAGGGGATGCGCGGCCATTCCTTGGTGACCGGCTTGCCTTCGGCAAACTCTTCGTACACCTTGGTCATCAGCGGACCCATGGTGTCCCAGACGTCTTCCTGGGTGACGAAGCTCATTTCGAGGTCGAGCTGGTAGAATTCGCCAGGCAAGCGGTCGGCGCGCGGGTCTTCGTCACGGAAGCACGGCGCGATCTGGAAGTAACGGTCGAAACCTGCGACCATGAGCAGTTGCTTGTACTGCTGCGGCGCCTGCGGCAGAGCGTAGAAGGTGCCGGGATGAATACGGCTCGGCACGAGGAAGTCGCGCGCGCCTTCGGGCGAGGAGGCTGTGAGGATCGGCGTGGTATATTCGGTAAAGCCCGCGCCGCCCATTTCACGGCGCATGGCCGAAATCACCTGGGTGCGCTTGACGATGTTTTTGTGCAGGGTTTCGCGGCGAAGATCGAGGAAGCGATACTTGAGGCGAACGTCTTCCGGATAATCAGGCTCACCGAAGACCGGCAGCGGCAATTCCTTGGCGGCGGAGAGCACTTCGATCTCCTGCGCGTAGAGCTCGATCTCGCCGGTCGCCATGTTCTTGTTGACGGTCTCTTCGGTACGGGCTTTGACGAGGCCGTCGATGCGGATGACCCATTCGCCACGCACGGTTTCCGCCGTCTTGAAGGCAGGGCTATCCGGGTCGGCGACGACCTGGGTGATGCCGTAATGGTCGCGAAGGTCGATGAAGAGAACGCCACCATGGTCGCGAACGCGATGGACCCAGCCGGCGATGCGGACGGTCGAGCCGACATCCGTCTTGCGGAGGGCGGCGCATGTGTGGCTGCGGTAGCGATGCATGATCTCAAATCCTGGCATGTGGCTGAAGACGGCAGCAGGGGTTCGAAGACCCTCCCGCGCCGACAAGAAAATCGGGCGGAAAAGCGCATGGACGCTCCGATTTGTCAAGGCTTGGCGCGCCCCGCCCCTGGGTTTGGCATGCGTTTATGGCAAGGCTGCGACCCGCAGGCTGCGGCAGTTTGGCCGCATTTCCCATATTGATGAAGATGCGGCTCAACTTTAAAAGGATCAGCATTCCCATCCTGGAGCCTCCGCATGCCTCTGCTGACCCGCCGCAACATTCTGAAGGCATCCGTCGCGGGCGCATATGGCGCAGGCATGGCCATTGCGGGCAAATTCGGACTGGCCGAGGCGGCGTCGGAACCGCAGCTGCTGACGGCTGTGAAAACCGAGGCCATCCTGACCGAGGCGGGTCCGACTCGGGATGTCATGAGCTGGGGCCATGACGGCATGCCGCCGGTTCTGAGAATGACCAAGGGGCGGCCCTACGCGGCAAGGCTGAAGAACGGACTCGATGAGCCGACGACGATCCATTGGCACGGGCTTCGTATCGACAACCGCATGGATGGCGTGCCCTTCGTGACGCAGCCCTATATCTATACCGGCGACAGCTTCGACTATGCCTTCACGCCGCCCGATGCCGGCACCTTCTGGTACCATCCGCATTGCAACACGCTGACGCAGATGGGACATGGCATGACCGGCATGCTCGTCGTCGAGGATCCGGCTGATCCGGAATTCGATGCCGAGGTGTTGCTCAATCTGCGCGACTGGCGTCTCGGAGGCGACGGGCAGTTCATCGCGCCCTTCCGGCCGCGCGACGCTGCCAAGAGCGGCACCTACGGCACGGTGCGCACGGCCAACTGGCGCCAGGAGCCGCAATATGACGCCCCGGCCGGCGGGTTGGTGCGGCTGCGCATTGCCATCACCGACGTGACGCGCATCTTCTTGCTGAAGATGGCGGGCGCAGATGCGACCGTCATCGCAATCGACGGCAATCCGGTGCCGAAACGCTTCCCCCTCGACCTCCTGCAGATCGGGCCGGGCCAGCGGCTCGATCTTGTGGTGCGCATGCCGGACGATGAAGGCGCCGTCGCGATACTGGAAGACATTCGCGGCACGGCGCCGAAGACGATCGCCAGCCTGCGTGCGGTCGGGGCATCGCTGAAGCGCGACATCGGCGATCTCGGGCCTCTTGGCCAGAATCCTGTTCCGAAGGCCGATCTTTCCGTTGCCGAACAGATCCCGCTGGTGTTGAGCGCCACTGCGGAAAATGCCGCCGTGGAAAGCATCTGCGGCACGCTCGGCTACAGCTTCTGGGCGATCAACAAGGTGCCGTGGCCCGGAGACACGCCCGATCCGACGGCGCCGCTGGCGGAACTGAAGCTCGGCAGAAGCTATGTCTTCAACCTCGAGAACACCACGCCGCACGCGCATCCGATCCATCTGCACGGGATGAGTTTCACGGTGATCTCCTCCTCGGCGCGGGAGGCGATGCCGCTGGTGTCCGACACCTACCTCGTCCAGCCGGACGAGAAAGTGCAATTGGCTTTTGTCGCCGACAATCCCGGCGACTGGGTGCTGCATTGCCACATCATCGAGCATCAGAAGACGGGAATGACCAGCTATATCAGAGTGAGCTGAAGCATTCCCTGTGCCTCAGTTTGGACGTGATTCTTCTTCAGCAATGCTTGAAGCGTATGCTGTTGTATTGACATATCGAAGCGAAAGGAGAAGGAAGGTTCAACCAACCTTTTCCTTGCGAATGAAATGATATGATCGAAACCACCGCCGATTTGGCGGCCGCCTGCAAAGAGCTGGCCAAGTCCGACTTCATCACCATCGACACCGAATTCCTGCGTGAGACGACGTTCTGGCCGGAGCTCTGCCTGATCCAGATGGCAAGCCCGACATTGGAAGTACTCGTCGACCCGCTGGCGAAGGGCATCGATCTCGCTCCCTTCTTCGAGCTGATGGCGGACACCAAGGTGTTGAAAGTCTTTCACGCGGCGCGTCAGGACATCGAAATCATCTTCAATCGCGGCAATCTCATTCCGCATCCGATCTTCGACACGCAGGTCGCCGCCATGGTCTGCGGTTTCGGCGACAGCGTCTCCTATGACCAGCTGGTCAGCCGCATCAAGAACGTCCATATCGACAAGTCGTCGCGCTTCACCGACTGGAGCCGCCGGCCGCTCTCCGAAAAGCAGCTGGAATATGCGCTGGCCGACGTCACCCATCTGCGCGACGTCTACCTGTCGCTGAAGGCGGAACTCGATCGCGAAGGCCGCACGTCGTGGCTGCGCGAGGAAATGGACATTCTCGAGGCGCGCGAGACCTACGACATGCATCCCGACGACGCCTGGCAGCGTCTGAAGATGCGCCTGCGCAAGCCGCAGGAGCTGGCAATCCTGAAATACGTCGCCGCCTGGCGTGAGCGCGAGGCGCGGGCCCGCAACGTGCCGCGTTCGCGCGTTTTGAAGGACGATGCGATCTATGAGATCGCCCAGCAGCAACCCAGGGATTCCGAAGCGCTCGGCCGCCTGCGCACCATTCCGAAGGGCTGGGAGCGTTCGGCCGCCGGGACGGCAGTCGTCGAAGCGGTCAATGCGGCGCTCGCCCTTCCGAAAGCCGAGATGCCGCATGTGCCACGTCAGGCACAGGCCCCGGAGGGCGCAGCTGCCGCCGTCGAACTCTTAAAGGTGCTGCTGAAGCTGATCTCGGAAAAACATGGGGTGGCGCCGAAGGTGATCGCCAACAGCGAGGATCTCGACAAGATTGCCGCCGATGGCGAGAAGGCCGATGTCGCTGCCCTGCACGGCTGGCGGCGCGATCTTTTCGGCGAGCCGGCGCTGCAGCTGATCCAGGGCCAGATCGGATTGCGATTCGCCGGCCGGAAGGTTGAAACCGTCGCACTCTGACACCAAATCGAATTCGCTCAACGCCTTTTTCCCAACCGAAAACAATGGCGGAGACACTGCGAAGCGAAGGGCGCGGCATGCGGGAAATTTCTCCGACGCAGAACTGGATCCTGATCGTCATCGTTCTCGCGGCGAGCGGCGTCGTCTATGATTCGATGTTCTATTCGGAGCAGACGCCGGTCGTCGGGGCGATCTTCGCGCTGTTCATCGGCATGCCGATCATTGCCTTCGAGCGCAAGGTGCTGTTCCGCGGACTCTACAGACGCATCCAGAAGCTACCGACCTTCGCCTTCATCATAACCGAACTGGCGATCTACGAAATTCTGATGAGCATTGGCTTTGCCTGCGCCGGGCTGCTGCTTCGCTCGGTCGGCGTGCTGAAGCCGACGTCGCTCCTCGATCTCGTCATCATGCCGTTCGACGTCTTCCTTTATGCACTTGTCGTCTGCTTGGCGCTGATCTTCATCCTGCGCGTGCGCGAACTGCTCGGCCGCGAAGTATTCACCAGCATGCTCATCAGCCGCTATCGCAATCCGGTCAAGGAAGAGCGGGTCTTCCTGTTCATCGATCTCGTCGATTCGACGGCTTTTGCCGAAAAACACGGCGACCTCAGGGCGCAGCAGCTGCTGAGCTCGCTGTTTGCGACTTTCGCCGAGCCGGTCAGACGCCACAAGGGCATGATCAACGACTATGTCGGCGATGCGGCGATCATTACCTGGCCGCTGGCCCGCGGCGTCAAGGATGCGCGCTGCGTTCGCTGCATCTTCGATATCCTCGCCGATATCGAAGCCAATGCCGCCGGCTGGCGGAAAAATTACGGCCAGGTGCCGAAGCTTCACGTTGCACTTCATGGCGGCGAGATCATCACGGCGGAAGTCGGCGTCGACCACCACAAGATCAGCTATTTTGGCGATACGGTGAATACGACCGCCCGGCTGGAGACGCTCTGCCGCAGCCTGAACCGGCAGGTGCTGATCTCCGCGGAACTGGCCCGGCGCATGACCTTTCCCGATGACATTTCCTGCGAGGATCTCGGGATCCATGCCGTCAAGGGACGCGGCCAGGCACTCGGCGTCATGGCGCTGTCCTCGCGTGCGGTGACCGTTCTGAACACGCCCGCAGTCGTTCTGCACGGCTGAGCAAGTCCATTTATCACCCGTCACCAAAGCTTCACCCAACCGTCAATTCGCTGACACGGAAGCCCTGTTAAGCGGAAGCCATTCGCATCCGTCCATGGGGATATTATGAAGAACGTCCTTTTTGCTTCCGTATCGCTTTTCATCCTGATTGCCGGCCCCGTTTCGGCCGACCAGCAGCAGTTCCCGGCCAAGCTCACCGGCCAGGCGATCCTGCCAGCCAATACCATGGTTCCGGCTCCGGCCGACGCCCCCGAATTTCTCAAGCATTCCGGCAAGTTCACGACGCCGGACCGCAAGCGCAGCGAAGCTCTCGGCGCCGTTCCAGGCAAGGACGGCGCGCGCGTGACCGACCTCAAGATTCCGTTCGACGGCCAGCCGATCCAAGGTTTCTCAGGCATCAAGACGATGGCTGACGGGACCTTCTGGACGCTCTCCGACAACGGCTTCGGTTCGAAAGCCAACTCTTCCGACTCCATGCTGTTCCTGCATCAGATGAAGTTCGACTGGACTGCCAACAAGGCTGAGGTCGTCAAGAACCTCTTCCTCTCCGATCCAAACAAGATCGCCCCGTTCCCGCTCGTGCTCGAAGGCACGGAAAAGCGTTACCTTACCGGCGCCGACTTCGACATCGAATCGATCCAGCCGGATGCCGACGGCTTCTGGCTGGGCGACGAGTTCGGTCCCTATCTCCTCAAGGTCGATACCGAAGGTCGCCTGACGGACGTGATCCCGACGATGCTCGACGGCAAGCCGGTGCTTTCGCCCGACAACCCGCTGATCCAGCTGCCTGGCAATCCGGCCGCCAAGATGCCGGTCTTCAACCTGAAGCGCTCCGGCGGCTTCGAAGGCCTTGCCATGTCGAAGGACGGATCCAAGCTCTACGGCCTGCTCGAAGGCGCCATCTACGAGGATGACGGCACGATGGAAACGGCTGACGGCCATACGGCCATCCGCGTCATAGAATTCGACGCTGGCTCCAAGAAGTGGACAGGCCGCAGCTGGCTTTATCCATTCGAAGACAAGGGTGTATCGATCGGGGATTTCAACATGCTCGACGACTCCACCGCTCTCGTCATCGAGCGCGACAGCGGCGCCGGCACCAGCGACAAGGTCTGCTCCGACCCGAAGCAGCCGAAGCCGGATTGCTTCGAAGCTCCGGCGGTGCTGAAGCGCGTCTACAAGATCGAATTCAACGACGCCAACCTCGGCAAGGCCGTCCGCAAGATCGGTTACATCGATCTCCTTGATATTCAGGACCCCGACAACAAGAAGCAGGCCGGCAGCAAGGATGGCGTCTATGACATGCCGTTCGTCACCATCGAAAACGTCGACCGCGTCGACGCCACCCACATCATCATCGGCAATGACAACAACCTGCCCTTCTCGGCCGGCCGCGCTGTCGACAAGGCCGACAATAACGAGTTCAGCCTGCTCGAGGTTGGCGAGTTTTTGAACGCGAAGTGAGCAGAAAACCCTGAGGACATCCGGAGGGTGGTGCGGTCAGCGCCGCCCTTTTGCGTATGGCACTACTTCGACCTCCCTCATTCCTGTGCTCGTCACAGGAATGAGGGAGGTCGAACGGTCCGCACCGCGGGAAGAGCCCGCGGAAAGAATGCCTCTCTACTCGAAGCGAAACGCCAGCCTCTTGTTCGTCAACCGCGACAGCTGCTGCAGGCGGCCGTCCAGGCGCTCGCCGGCGAAATCGCGGTATTCCGGCGGCACGACGAATTCGAGGTCGAAGTCCGGATTCGACGATTTGCGGAAGGTCAGGTGCTTGACGATGCCGGGCATGGAGGCCGAGAAGAGATAGACGACGCGCAGCATGCCGCCGAGCAGTTTGGCGCGGTCGATGAACTGAGGGGTGGCGATCTGCGCCAGCGGACCGGTGGCGCCGTCGTCGTGCAGGCCCTCGAAACGGTAATAATTGGTGAGCGCGATGAAGGCGCGGCCGGGATGGCTGATGCCGACGAAGGAGGAGTGGGCGATGACGTTCAGTGCCTGCAGGCCACGATAATCAGGATGGGCGCGCCAGCTGATATCGGCAAGCAGGCAGGCGGCCTGACGATAGCGGCTTTCCTCTTCGGTTTCCTGGACGCCGAACAAGGGCATCATGCGGCCGGTCCATTCCGCCAGTTCGCGGGCATGCTCGGGCGAACGGGCACGCAGGATCGCTAGTTCGCCAGCGGCAGCCAACAACGGATCGGCGCGGCGCTCGGCCTCAGACAGCAGCGAATAGAGATAACCCTCGCGCACGCCCTGTGCCGAGAAGGAGATCACGGACGGCTTCATGACGCTCAAGACTTCCTTCATGGCGATGGCGCCGAAAGGCAGCAGCGAACGGCGATGCTTCGAGACGGCCTGGAGGGCCGGTTCCTTGGAATCGCGCGCGGTCACCACCTGATCGAGGAACAGCATCATCGCTTCGAGGGATACCTCATAGCCCTGCATCATATGCAGCGGATAATGGGTGATCTCCATGTGCAGCTTGGCGATATTTCGCCAGGTGCCGCCGACGGCATAGAAGGTGCGCCCCTCGCCTTTCGCCAGGAGTTTTGCCGTCTTCACCTGCTTGCGGGCAAAAGTTCGCGCCTTGGAGAGCGAGCCGCCGGCATATTCCGACAGGCGCAGACCGCCGAGCGGCAGCGTAATGCCCTTGCCGACCTCCTTGCCCTTGATGTCGATCAGTTCAAGAGAACCACCGCCGAGGTCGCCGGCAATGCCGTCAGGATTGAAGAAGCCACTGATGATGCCGAGCGAGGCGAAACGAGCCTCCTCCTCACCTGAAAGCACCCGGATGTGGCGCTGCAGGATCGTCTCCGCCTGATGGATGAAGTCGGGGCCGTTGCTCGCCTCGCGGGCGGCGGCCGTCGCCAGCACATACATGGTGGCGGCCCGCGCCTGATCGGACAGGGCCTTGAAACGGTGGAGCGCTGCCAGAGCCCGGGCGACGCTCTCTTCATCCATCTTGCCGGTGATGGCTATGCCCTTGCCGAGGCCGCAGAGGACCTTTTCGTTGAAGAGGATCGTAGGCGAACGGGACAGGCCTTCGTAAACGACAAGACGAATGGAATTCGATCCGATGTCGACGACGGAGACCGGGGCGATCCCTGGAAGGCGCCCCTGGGCTTCAGATTCAACCATATGGTCCAGTTTTACTTGTTGTTGCGGCCTTCGAGCAGGCCGGCGATCAGTTTCGGCGCGCTTGATTTCAGAGCTTCACCACGGCCTGACAGGCTCGGATTGGTCATGAAATACTGCTGCGCATTGAACGGCTCCTCGCCCCTGCGCACTTCCATGCGCCGCGACGTACCGTCGGGCAATATCTCGTAGCTTTGTTGATTGTCAATCACGTTGCCGAGCATAATCTGTGACAAGACCTGCTCATGAACAGTCGGATTCGTCAACGGAACCATGGTCTCGACGCGGCGGTCGAGATTTCTCGGCATCATGTCGGCAGAACCGATGTAGACCAGCGCCTTGTCCGACGGCAGGCCATAGCCGTTGCCGAAGCAGAAGATGCGGCTGTGTTCGAGGAAGCGGCCGACGATTGATTTGACGCGGATCTTCTCCGAGAGACCGGGCAGCTGCGGACGCAGGCAGCAGATGCCGCGCACGACGAGATCGATTTCGACGCCGGCATGGCTGGCGCGATAGAGCGCATCGATGATGTCGGGGTCGACAAGCGAGTTCATCTTCATCCAGATCGCCGCCGGCGCGCCGTTCCTGGCATGCTGAATCTCTTCCTCGATGTGACGCAGGATGCGCGAGCGCAACGTATAGGGCGAGACGGCGAGCTGCATGCCCTCTTCAGGTTCGCCATAGCCGGTGATGAAGTTGAAGATATTCGCCATGTCGTGGGCAATGACGGGATTGCAGGTGAAATAGGAGAGATCCGTATAGATCTTGGCGGTGATCGGGTGGTAGTTGCCGGTTCCCAAGTGACAATAGGTCCTGAGCTTCCCTTCCTCGCGGCGGACGATCATCGACATCTTGGCGTGGGTCTTGAGCTCGATGAAGCCGAAGACGACCTGCACGCCGGCGCGCTCGAGATCGCGCGCCCAGCGGATATTCGCCTCTTCGTCGAAGCGGGCCTTGAGCTCCACCAGCGCCGTCACCGACTTGCCGGCCTCGGCGGCGTCGACCAGAGCGCGGACGATCGGGCTGTCGTTCGAGGTGCGGTAAAGCGTCTGCTTTATCGCCAGAACGTCAGGATCGCGCGCAGCCTGGAGAAGGAACTGGACCACCACGTCGAAGGATTCATAAGGGTGATGGACGACCATGTCCTTCTCGCGGATCGCGGCGAAGCAGTCGCCGGCATGTTCGCGGACACGCTCGGGAAATCGCGCATTGTAGGGCTGAAACCTGAGATCGTCGCGCGGCGCCTTGGTGATCTCCGACAGAGTGTTCAGCGCCAGGAGCCCCGGCAGAACGGCGACGCGATTTTCGGGAATGCTGAGCGCCTGCACGACGAACTGACGCAGCGAGGCCGGCATTTCCGAATCGGTCTCGATGCGGATGACCTTGCCGCGGCGGCGGCGCTTGAGTGCCGTTTCGAAGAAGCGCACGAGATCCTCGGCCTCTTCCTCGACTTCGATATCACTGTCGCGGATGACGCGGAACGTACCGGAGCCCTGCACCTCGTAACCCGGGTAGAGCCTATGGATGAAGATGTTCGCGACGTCTTCCAGCGTGATGTAGCGGATCGTGTTTCCATCGTCGGGCAGCCGGACGAAGCGGTCGAGCGCCGGCGGCAGGCGCAGCAGCGCCGTCATCGGCTCGCGGCCGTTCTTGCTGACGAGCTGCAGGCCGATCGAGAAGCCAAGATTGGGGATGAAGGGGAACGGATGGGCCGGATCGATGGACAGCGGCGTCAGCACCGGGAAGATCGCCTGTTCGAATTCGGAGGCGAGCCACTGGCGGTCTGCATCGCTCAAGGCGCCCGGGCGCACGATCAGAATGTCTTCCTTGGCGAGGTACTGCTGCAGCACAGCGAGCGAAGCCTGCTGCTCCATCTGCAGATGGTCGATCTCCTGCAGGATCGAATCGAGCTGTTCGGCCGGTGTCTTGCCGTCGGGGCTGCGGATAGCGATGTTCTGGCGCACCTGGCCCTCGAGGCCGGCGACGCGCACCATGAAGAACTCGTCGAGGTTGGCCGCCGAGATCGACAGGAAGCGGACGCGCTCGAGCAGCGGATGTTCGGTATTCAGCGTCTCTTCCAGGACACGGCGGTTGAACTGCAGCCAGGAGAATTCACGGTTGATGAAGCGCTCGGGGCTTGCCAGCAACTCGTCCAGCGGGGGGATATTGTCGTTGGTTTCCGGAGTGAGTTCCTGATGTTCTGCGACTGCGCTGTCCATGGTCGGCTTACCCCGTTTTCAATCGCGATGGCAATTATATCAGTTTCACGACGGAACTGTGACAGTCAATCGGCCGGCTCCGAATTTCCCAATTCATTCAATACTTCAGCGGCAAGAGTGCGGGTGATTTTCGTGCCCCGCGACAGGGCCAGCCGGTCGAGCCGTTCGACGATTGTCTGGGCCGCGTTCAGCGACCGCTCCATCCGGTTGACGATATAGAGCACGAGTTTGTCATCTATATAAAGCTGCCGGTCGGCGAAGAGCTTGACGATCACCTGCGACAACAGGGCTTCATCCGGCTCGCCGATCTCGACGACGGTGGCGGCCTTGAGGCGAGAGCGCAGATCCGGCAGCAGAACCGGCCACGACATCGGCCAGAGACGGCTTGTCATCAGCAGGCTGGTGCCGTTTTCGCGCACGCTGTTGATGACATGGAAGAGCGTGTTGTCGTCGAAGCCGAGACGATCGGCATCCTCGAACAGGACAGGGCCGTTCGCCGCCCTGACCGCGGCATTGGAACCGGCCTTGGGGTGAATGATCTCCGCTCCGCTGTGTTCTTTCCAGATGCCGGCCAAGTGCGATTTTCCCGAGCCGACCGGGCCGGCAAGGATAACGACCGGCGACGCCCATGCGGGCCACGCATCGACGATCGAGACGGCGGCGGCGAGACGCTCCGAGATCAGGAGATCGTCGCGCCCGCTTGCGGCATCATGCGAAAACACCAGCGGCAGCTGCTCTTCGGCCTTGCGCTTCGGATCAGCATTCTTCACGTCATTCATTGGGTACTGATTTCGTCTTCCGGGCGTGGCCGTCTGCTGACCCGCCAAAATAAAGATCGCTCTGAAGGTAACGCGAAAGCGCGAAGCGGACAAGGACGCCGACGGCGGCGGCAGCCGGCACGGCGACCAGAAGCCCGACGAAGCCGAAGAGCGCGCCGAAGGCAAACAGTGCAAACATCAGCCAGACCGGATGCAGGCCGACGCTGGAGCCGACGAGCTTCGGCTGCAGGATGTTGCCTTCGAAAAACTGGCCGCTGAAGAAGACGACGAGCACAAGTCCGATCCAGGGATAATCCGGCCAGAACTGCACGAGTGCCACGCCAACGGCAAGAACGAGGCCGACCAGCGAGCCGACATAGGGAATGAAACTGATCATGCCGGCGAAGAGGCCGATCAGCAGGCCGAAGTTCAGCCCGACGAGGGAAAGGCCGGCGGCATAATAGATGCCGAGGATAAGGCAGAGGGAGCCCTGACCGCGGATGAAGCCGGCGATCGCCTGATCGATCTCGCTGGCGATCTGGCGGACATCGCTGACGTAATCGCGCGGGATCCACTGGTCGACCTTGGCGACCATGCGGTCCCAATCGAGCAGGATATAGAAAGCGACGACGGGAGTGACGACGAGCAGCGAGATGACGTCGACAATCGCCTTGCCGGAATTCCAGATCTGCGCGAAGAGTCCCGTCAGGAACCCCATGCCTTCGGAGAGGATGCCGGAGAAATTATCCTTGATCGTGCCGACTTGGCTCCTGATCCACGGCGGCAGCAGCGAATGCTGCGACTGGGCGATGAATTTCTGCAGCTGGCTGATATAACTCGGCAAGCGTTCGGCGAAATCGTTGAACTGGCTGATCAGCACGGGAATGAGGATCATCAGCGCCAGCGCAAAGACGATGACAAAGGCGATCAGAATGCCGACCGTCGCCATCAAGCGGCTGAGGCCCAGGCGCTCCAGCCGGTCGGCGACGGGATCGAGGAAATAGGCGATCGCCATGCCGGCGATGAACGGCAAGAGGATCGAGCTGAAGACATAGAGAAAGGCGATGAAGAAGACGAGCACGGCCAGCCAGAAGAAGATCTGGCGCTTCAGACTGTTGCCGCTGACATGCTGTGGCATTGCTTCCCCGTTTCGCTCGCCGCCGCCGAACGCCGCCTCTTGTCCGACGCGGCCATTCAGCACATAGGATGCAGGCGCAAAGATGGTCAACCCTGTCACGCCAAATCCCGGAAAGGCCGATTAAAGACACGGGAAATTGGAGGCTTTTGCCATGCGACGCTTGCATAAAGGCCCCTGTCATGCAATTGCGACCGGCAGATGACGCGGCGCGTCTGCCGCCTGGAAATAGCCATCGGAGACCAGCATGAGCCAGTCTGGAAAAAACGGCCTGACCTATAGCGATGCGGGCGTCGACATCGATGCCGGCAACCTCCTCGTCGAGAAGATCAAGCCGGCAGTGCGCTCGACGCGTCGGCCGGGCGCTGACGGCGAGATCGGCGGCTTCGGCGGGCTCTTCGATCTCAAGGCGGCGGGCTTTACCGATCCGGTTCTCGTCGCCGCCAATGACGGCGTCGGCACCAAGCTGAAGATCGCGATCGACGCCGATTACCACGACACCGTCGGCATCGACCTCGTCGCCATGTGCGTCAACGACCTCGTGGTCCAGGGCGCCGAGCCACTGTTCTTCCTCGATTATTTCGCAACCGGCAAGCTCGATCCCGACCAGGGTGCGGCGATCGTCGGCGGCATTGCCGCCGGCTGCCGCGAGGCAGGCTGCGCGCTGATCGGCGGCGAGACGGCCGAAATGCCCGGCATGTATTCCTCCGGCGACTATGATCTCGCCGGTTTTGCGGTCGGTGCGGCCGAACGCGGCAAGCTGCTGCCGTCAGGCGATATTGCCGAGGGCGACGTGATCCTCGGCCTTGCCTCCTCCGGCGTTCATTCCAACGGCTTTTCGCTTGTGCGCAAGATCGTCGAACTGTCCGGCCTCGGCTGGGACGCGCCGGCGCCCTTTGCCGAAGCCAAGAAGCTTGGCGAAGCGCTGCTCGAGCCGACCCGCATCTATGTGAAGCCCCTTCTGAAGGCGATCCGCGAGACCGGCGCGCTGAAGGCGCTCGCCCACATCACCGGCGGCGGCTTCCCGGAAAATATTCCGCGCGTGCTGCCGAGGCATCTGGCGGCCGAGATCGATCTCAATGCCGTCAACGTGCCGCCGGTCTTCTCGTGGCTCGCCAAAACCGGCGGCGTCGAAGCCAAGGAAATGCTGCGCACCTTCAACTGCGGCGTCGGCATGATCGTCGTTGTCGCTGGGGAAAATGTCGCCGCGGTATCGAAGGTGCTCGAAGCCGAAGGCGAAAAGGTTATCACGCTCGGCCGGATGATTGCGCGCGACGAAGGCGCTGCCGGCACGGTCTACAAGGGCACGCTTGCCATATGAGCATGAAGCGCAAACGCGTCGTCGTCTTCATATCAGGCAGTGGCTCCAACATGATGGCGCTGGTTGCGGCGGCCAAGGCCACCGACTACCCTGCCGAGATCGTCGGCGTGATCTCGGACAAGGCGGATGCCGGTGGACTTGCCAAGGCGGCGGCCGAAGGCATCGCCACCTTCGCCTTCCCCCGCAAGGACTACGCCAGCAAGGAAGCGCACGAGGCGGCGATCTTTTCCGCGCTCGACACGCTCTCCCCCGATATCCTTTGCCTCGCAGGCTACATGCGGCTGCTGACGGCGACCTTCATCCAGCGTTATGAAGGCCGGATGCTCAACATCCACCCTTCCCTGCTGCCGCTGTTTCCAGGGCTGCACACGCATCAGCGCGCCATCGACGCCGGCATGCGCATCGCAGGCTGCACGGTGCATTTTGTCACCGAAGGCATGGATGAGGGACCGACGATCGGCCAGGCCGCCGTTCCGGTTTTTTCCGCCGACACCGCCGAAAGCCTGGCCGCACGGGTGCTGACCGTCGAGCATCAGATCTATCCGAGGGCGCTGCGGCTCTTTGCCGAGGGGCGTGTGGCGATGGAGGGCGGCAAGGCCGTTGGCTTCGAGGCTTCAACGGCGGCGCCTAAGGCCCAGCTGATTTCGCTGATCGGCGACTGCGGTTAGATATCGGTATTGCTGGTTCTCCCCCCGAACCATCGCTTGGTCAGCAGAACCATATTTCCAATGATGACGTAGGACGACAAAAACAACATCGGAAGGTGGATCGCAACCGAGCCGTAACTTCCCCTCTCGCACAGCGTCACTGTCGATGATTGACTTAGAACAATCCTGGCTCCACCCCACATGGTAGCAAATGGATAGCTAAAAAATATGAGACATATTGTAATAAAGATAAATATACCTCTGTCATGGACACAACAGAAAATTACCGAAATAAATGAGATAATCAGAAGAGCCAAACTGGGATATTTGTATACCAAGACAATGGCCTTCAACAAAGAAGCAACCGACTTTTCGCATTCTATATACTCTCCACCTACATAGACATACGAAATTCCGTATTGGTTATCGTAGTAAATCGATATGATGAATACAGATATCGTCCCAATTCCACTCAAAACGAGCGGCAGGAGCCCCCATTCCTTGTGTAGCAACCGTGGCTCAGATGACATCTTGATTCCCCATCCTTGCCAGTCTTGTTCCGGAGAAATGTGATAGTCGGGCACCGCCGATGAGAAAGCTCGCCTCGGAGGTATCTCTTCATCGACGTTCAAACCTGCAGCTAAGCCGCCAGCGCCCGCAATGGATGCAGGGTGCCGTCGCTATACACGAACTGGCCGGCGCGGAAGGTGGCGCGGATGCGGTTGATCTCGCCCCGCTCGACGACGACCAGATCGGCGCGCTGACCGATGGCGATTTCGCCGCGATCGGAGAGTCCTGCGGAGCGGGCCGCGTTGCCGGTCGCCATGGCGACGGCGGCCGGCAGGCCGCCTTCCACCGTGTCGGCGAGCTTGAAGATGCCGGGTACGAAGGCGGCCGGGTGATAATCGGCGGCGATGACGCCGAGCAGGCCGGCCCTGGCGGCATCGAGCGCGCTGAGATTGCCCGACATCGACTGGCCGCGCAGCGCGTTCGGCGCGCCCATCAGCGTCCAGAGGCCGCGGCGGCGCGCTTCTTCGGCCGCGGGTGCGGTGACCGGAAACTCGCTGATGGTGACGCCGAGATCGTGCATTTCTGCGACCTTCTCGACGCTGTCGTCGTCATGCGAGGCGAGCGACAGCTTGTGCTTCAGCGACAGCGCGACGATCTCCCGCAGCTGGGCCTCGATGTCAGGATTGCTGCGCATGGCGATGCGCTTGGCGATGATCTCAGCGGCCATCTCCTCGGAGATGGCGCGGCGCTCGGAAATGCTGAGGATATAGCTCTGCAGGTTGTTGTACTGGCCCTGGCCCGGCGTGTGGTCCGTCAGCGAAACCATGTCGATCTGGTGGGCATTCAGCAGGCGCTCGAGCGCAGGTGCTGCGCCGACATTGGTGATTTCATAGCGGGCGTGAACGCGGTGGTCGATCAGCAGATCGTTACGCAGACGGTTGATGCCCTCGATCACCGCCGAAGTCGTCTCCAGCGAGCGGACATGGCCGTAGACGCTTTCGGTGGCGAAGGAGACCGCGGCAAAGGCGGTGGTCACACCGGCAGCGGCAAGTTTCTTGTCGAGCTCGTGGATGCCGAAATCGATCGGCATCGTCGCGTTCGGCCGCGGCGCGATCTCGCGCTCGATCATGTCGCCGTGCAGGTCGACGAAGCCCGGCATCAGCAGCCGCCCGCCGCCATCGATCGCAGCCCCGGCAACCGGCTCCGGCCGGATTTCGGCGATGGCGCCGTCCTCAACAAGCACGGAACCTTCGCTCACCACCTCGTCTGGGAGAACGAGGGTGAAATTGCTGAGCCACATGGGCTTTCTCCTGACTGCATCCGATGATCGACAAACCGCAGCGGATAGAACCGCTTCGTGACAAACGTATGAATTTTCGAGCGCTGGCGGCTCAATGCCGGAGCCATCATGGGCAATCGAAAGATCACCCCTGACGGCTCGCCCCATTATCTGATCCTATCCCGGTTCAACGCGGCCCATTGCAAAAGCATGATCGTCTTGGCGTCGAAAATCTCGCCGGTCTCTATCATCCGGGCGGCTTCGTCGAGAGGAATTTCCAGAACCTCGATGTCCTCATGCTCCTCGTCCAGCCCGCCGCCTTCGGCCACGCGGTCGGCGGTGTCGATCAGGGCTGCGAAGACGTGGACGACTTCGCTGATTGCGCCCGGCGACATGTAGCATTTGAATAGGAAGCGCGCCTCACGCAGGCGATAGCCGGTCTCCTCCATCGCCTCACGGCGGATCGCCTGTTCGGGATGGTCATCGTCGAGCAGGCCGGCCGGCACTTCGATCACCCAGGCGGGGTCGCCGTTGAGATGCACGGCAAGACGGAACTGGCGGACAAGGACGACGAGATCGCGTTTCGGATCATAAAGTAGAATGCAGGCGGCCGGCGTGCGGTGGTAGACCTCCCGCTTCAACCGCTGGGTCGCGCCGTTACGGTCGATATAGTCGAGCAGATAGCTGGCGAGCCGCGTCCACCCATTCGACAGCGTTTCCTCGCTGACAATCCTTACCCGTGATTTCGGCTGCATCATGCTGCGTCCTTGCGAAGCCAGACCTTGTTGTCGTGAACGGCCGCTCCGCCATAGGGCGCGACCGGGTCGGCGCCCGTCAGGACGTTGATGCCCTCGCCGTCGACATGCGCCTTGTTCGGCCAGAGGCCCTCGGCGATCAGCACGCCCGGCTTCACCTCGGTGGTGATACGGGCATGGATGCGGAGATCACCGCGGCTGTTGCCGATGCGGATGAGATCGCCATGGGCGACACCGTTGGCTTCGGCATCGACAGGATTGATCATCACCTCGGGACGGCCTTCCTTCTGACGAGACGTCTTGGTCTCCGAAAAGCTCGAATTCAGGAAGTTGCGGGCCGGCGACGTGGCGAGACGGAAGGGATGCTCTGGATCGGCAACTTCGATGATATCGACCTGATCGGGGAAGGGCGGCAGTTCGGCATGCGGCCCGAGCGCGCCGATTGCGGCCGGCGGCTTGTTCGGCGCCGGCTGGTTGATCCAGTCGGGGCGGAAATGGAACCTGCCGTCCGGATGGGCAAAGCCGTTCAGGAAATGGGCGTCCTCGAAAGCCGGCTGGCGATCGAACCATTTGTGTTCGAGGAAATGGTCGTAGTCCGGCAGGTCGCTCGATTGGAGGATGCGGTCGATCATCTCGCGGGCGGTAAGGCCGAAACCGGGGCGATCGGCGACGCCGAGGCGGCTTGCCAGCTCCTCGATCACGAAGAGATTGGTGCGCACGGTCGGTGGCGGCTCGACCAGCTTCGGTCCCAGCAGAATATGGTTCTGGCCGCCGGCTCGATAGATATCGTCATGCTCGACGAACATGGTCGCCGGGATGACGATATCGGCGACCTCGGCCGTTTCGGTGATGAACTGCTCGTGGACGGCGACGAAGAGATCGTCGCGGGCGAACCCGCGCCTGACGAGGCGCTGCTCGGGAGCAATGTTGGCGGGATTGGTGTTCTGGATCAGCATCGCCGTCACCGGGCCGCGATGGCGCAGCGCCACCGGATCGCCGGTCAGCACGCGGCCGATCTGCGACTGATCGAGCATGCGGATATCGCCGTCCTTCATCGACCGGCCGGTCAGTTCCGCATTGTTCATGCGGAAGATATCGCTGTTCGAATGGAAGGCGCCACCGCCCTCATATTGCCAGGAGCCGAGAACGGTGGCGACCGAGGCGGCCGCATGCATGGCGACCGCGCCGTTGCGCTGGCGGGTGAAACCGTAGCCGAGGCGGAAGAAGGTCTTCTTCGTCATGCCGACGAGGCGGGCAAAGGCCTCGATCTCCTCGACCGACAGGCCGGTGATGGCAGCGGCCCATTGGGGCGTCTTCGTCTTCAGATGCGCTTCCAGACCTTCGGGATCGTCGGCATATCTCGCCATGTAGTCACGATCGGCATAGCCGTCGCGGAAGGCGATGTGCATTGTGGCGCAGGCGAGCGCGGCATCAGTGCCCGGCTTGACGATCAGAGCCATATCGGCCTGCTTCATAGTCGGGTTGTCGTAGATATCGATGACGACGATTTTGGCGCCGCGCTCCTTGCGCGACCTGATGGCATGGGTCATCACGTTGACCTGGGTCGAGACGGCATTGGTGCCCCAAATGACGACGCAATCGGTGCGGCCCATCTCGCGCGGATCAGGCCCGCGGAGCACGCCGGTCGCCATGGTGAAGCCGGTCCAGGCCGGGTTGGTGCAGATCGACGAGAAAAAGCCGGAATAGCGCTTGGCGTGACGCAGGCGATCGATCGAATCGCGCTGCACCCAGCCCATGGTGCCGGCATAGAAATAGGGCCAGACCGCCTCGCTGCCGTCCCTCGCCTCGGCCTTCACGAAGGCTTCGGCGATTTCATCCAGCGCATCGTCCCAGGAAATCTGCTGCCACTGCCCTGCCCCCTTGGGGCCAGCGCGGCGCAAGGGGTGCATCAGCCGGTCGGGATGGTAGAGTCGCTCGGCATACCGGGCGACCTTGGCGCAGATGACGCCCGAGGTGTAGGAATGGTCGCCGGCGCCGCGCACGCGGCCAATGCGGCCGTCCTCCGATATCTCAACCTCCAGCGCGCAAGTGGAGGGACAGTCGTGCGGACAGGCCGTGTGGCCGATCTTGCTGCCCAGCTTCGGGGATTTGGCGTTGATGGGGGTCGCAATGTTCATGGCATTTGTATATGCCAAGGCCTGCATGGCCAAAAGCCAGAAAAACTCCCCATGATACGAATTCATACGGGCATCAGCGAAAATGAACTACCGCCATATCTACCACGCGGGCAATTTTGCCGATGTGTTGAAACATGCCGTGCTGGCGCGGCTGATCCGCTACATGCAGAAGAAGGAAGGCGCCTTCCGCGTGCTCGACACGCATGCCGGCATCGGCCTCTACGACCTCTCCTCCGAGGAAGCGCAGAAAACCGGCGAGTGGCAGGCTGGCATCGGCAAATTAATCGTGGCCGAACTCGGGCCTCAGGTCTCCGAGCTGCTGGAGCCCTACCTCTCGGCCATCCGCGAACTCAATCCCGAGGATGGCATCCGCTTCTATCCGGGCTCGCCGAAACTTGCGCGCATGCTGTTCCGGCCGCAGGACCGGCTGTCGGCGATGGAGCTGCATCCCGAGGATTACGCCCGCCTGCACCGGCTATTCGAGGGCGATCACCATGCCCGCATCACCGAACTCGACGGCTGGCTGGCGCTCGGCGCGCATCTGCCGCCGAAGGAGAAACGCGGCATTGTGCTCATCGATCCGCCCTTCGAGGAAGAGGACGAATATCAGCGCCTCGCCGCCGGGCTGGAAAAGGCCTATCGCCGCTTTCCCGGCGGCACCTATTGCCTTTGGTACCCGTTGAAGAAGGGCGCGCCGATCAAGGAATTCCACGAGACTCTGCAGGCGCTCGACATCCCGAAGATGCTTTGCGCCGAACTCAGCGTGCGCAGCGACCGCGGCATTACCGGACTGACCGGCTCCGGCCTCGTCATCGTCAATCCGCCCTTTACCTTGAAGGATGAGCTGCACCAGATGCTGCCGGCGCTGAAGGACCATCTGGCGCAGGACCGTTTCGCCTCGCACCGCGCCTTCTGGTTGCGCGGTGAGAACAAGATGGTCAAGGCCGATTGACCGGGCAACCGGCTTCGGAAATAGTCGGCACCGCAGCTCCACAGTCTCGCCAGGTGCCCCATGAAACTTCTCTACTCGCCCGCCTCGCCCTACTCCAGCAAGGTGCGCATGGCCGCGCATTTTCTGAGCATCGAACTGGATGCCATCCGGGTCGACACCAACACCGGGCCGGCGATCCTCGTGGACAACAATCCGCTCGGCAAGATCCCGACGCTTCTGACCGATGACGGGACCTCGATCTTCGACAGCGTGGCGATCATGCATTATTTCGACCGGCTGACGGAAGGCGGGCTCTATCCTGCCAAGAAAAGCAAGCGGACGGATGCGGAAGTGCTCGAAGCGCTCTGCGACGGCATTTGCGACTGCCTGCTCACGATCGTCTACGAGCGCCGCTTCCGTGACGAGGAGAAGGTTCACCAGCCCTGGATCGACCGGCAATGGAAGAAGGTGACGGCCGGACTCGCCCATCTCGGCGCCAAGCCGCCAAAAACAGGCAAGAAGCTCAATGGCGGACATTTCGCGCTGGCCGCCACGCTCGACTATCTCGACCTGCGTTTTAAAGACCAGTGGGAAGCCGAGCATGCGCCGCTGATCGACTGGCTGGCTGAGTTCGAAAAGAAATTCCCGGCTCATCGCGAGCTCAAGGCCAGCGCCTGATCCGGAGCCGAAACGGAGCGCCTGCAAACCATGAGCGGACAGCAAAAAGCCGGGCGATGAGCCCGGCTTCTGCATGTTCGGAAGGGTCAATCGGCTTAGAACTTGACGCCGATACCGAGCTTGACGCTGTTCTCGTCGTAACCGCGCGAGAAGCTGCCGGAGTCGAGGTCGTAGTCCTTGCTCTGGTAGTCGGTGTAGCGATATTCGAGGCGGGTCGTGATGTTGTTGGTCACGAAGGCTTCGACACCGGCGCCGACCGTATAGCCGTAGTTCGTCTTGCTTTCGTCCGAGGTGCCGTCGGAAACCTTGACATTGCCGAGGGCAAGACCAGCCGTACCGTAGAGCAGGAAGGGATTCATGTCGTAGCCGACTCGGCCGCGGACGGAGCCGTTCCAACCATACTTGTTCTTGACGCCGCCCGAGGAGACGTCATCGCCGCTGTAGCCAAGATCGGATTCAACGCCGTAAACGATCTGGCCTGCTTGCCAGTTGTAACCGGTGAAGACCTGGCCGCCGAAACCGTAGGTGTGGCGATCGGAACCGAAGTCACCCATGTTGTAGGTGCCGGCGCCGCCGAGATAGAAGCCTTCCCAGTTGCCGGCCGGCTTGACCGGGGCGTCCTGGGCGACCGGTGCTTCCGGAACCTGGTCGACGGCATCAGCCGCCTGAGCTGCCGAAACGCCCGCGATTGCAAAAGCAGAGGCCATGAGGCCAGCAATGAGTACACGCATACTTTTCTCCTTTCAGTCCCGCGCCGCTTTCATCTGTCTATCAGCGAAGCATTGGCGGGGAAATTGCCAGATGTCCCTTCCGGATCGAGACTGAAATTGGAACTGAAATGCGGATTTGAAAGAGCCAAATTGTGATATCATTGTGGCTGCCGGATGGCGGAAATTCGATGTTGCTTGAGAGCAACATAGGTTTCATTAACCCTACCTAATGGTTAAACTTAAAATACTTATTTTAAGAAATCACATTATTAAATAATACATAGAATATCCCAACCGCAGATGCAACCGTGGCTGCCTATTTATATAATCTCCGCCCGCCCTTATATAGGCTGCACACAGACTCGCGGGATCAGAAGGCAAGATTTTGAACCACAAAAGACTTCGCTCAGCCCTGATAACGGGGGCGGCCAAGAGAATAGGCCGGGCAATCGCCGAAGACCTTGCTGCAAATGGCTTTTCCGTTGCGATCCACGCCAACAGCTCCCTCCGCGAAGCGGAAGAGCTGGCGGCGGAATTGCGGCGAAAGGGACAAAGGGCGGCCGCATTGCAGGCCGACCTTACCGATATCGGCGAAGCGGGCGAACTGATCGCGAAGGCGTCGGAAGCGCTCGGGCCTCTCGATCTGCTCGTCAATAATGCGTCGGTCTTCCAGCATGATTCCGCACGTAGTTTCAACGCCGACACATGGGCGCTGCACTTCGACCTGCATGTGCGTGCGCCGTCGATCCTTTCGGCAGCCTTCGCGCAGCAGGTGCCAGCTCAGGCAGCGGGGATGATCGTCAACATCATTGATCAGCGGGTCTGGGCACTGAGGCCCAGCTTCTACTCCTATACGCTCTCCAAGTCCGCGCTGTGGACGGCAACGCAGACGCTCGCCCAGGCATTGGCGCCACGTATTCGCGTCAATGCGATCGGCCCCGGCCCCTCGATGCCGAGCGAGCGGCAGTCACTGGAGGACTTCCAAGCGCAGGTCTCAGCCCTTATCCTGCAGCGAGGGCCGGCACTGGAAGAATTCGGACAAACGATTCGCTTCCTTTACGACACGCCCTCGATCACCGGCCAGATGATTGCCCTCGACGGCGGCCAGCACCTTGCCTGGCAGACGCCCGATGTGGCGGAGATTAAGGAATGAACGGACGAAAGCTGCCGGATGGCGGCGTTCTCTACGACGATACGGATGAGAGCGAAGACGAAATCGAGGTGGAAGGCGAGGTTTCCGCCGCCCCTCTGGCGGCTGCGGTCGACTGGAATGCCGGCAGCCTCAACGAGACCGGGCTTGTCGGCGCCGAATTGATCGGCGAATTCGTCAAGCGGCTGCCGAACAGCCCCGGCGTCTATCGCATGTTCAACGCCGAAGGCGATGTGCTCTATGTCGGCAAGGCGCGCAGCCTGAAGAAGCGCGTCGCCAACTACGCCGTCGGCCGTGTACATTCCAACCGCATCGCCCAGATGGTCCGCCAGACGGCGAATATGGAATTCGTGACGACGCGCACGGAAACCGAAGCGCTGCTCTTGGAAGCGAATCTGATCAAGCGCTTGCGGCCGCGCTTTAACGTGCTGCTGCGCGACGACAAGTCGTTTCCCTATATTCTCATTACTGGGGATCACCGGGCGCCGGCCATCTTCAAGCATCGCGGCGCCAGGGCGCGGAAGGGCGACTATTTCGGGCCTTTCGCTTCGGCCGGCGCGGTCGGACGCACGATCAATTCGTTGCAGCGGGCCTTCCTGATCCGCACCTGCACTGACAGCGTCTTCGAAACGCGCACGCGGCCGTGCCTGCTCTACCAGATCAAGCGCTGTTCGGGGCCTTGTACGCATGAGGTCAGCGATGCCGGTTACGCCGAGTTGGTGCAGGAGGCCAAGGATTTCCTGTCCGGGAAGAGCCAGAAGGTGAAGTCGCACATGGCCGAAGCCATGAACCAGGCGGCCGAGGATCTCGATTTTGAGCGGGCGGCGATCTATCGCGACCGTCTGGCCGCTCTGTCGCATGTGCAAAGCCACCAGGGTATCAATCCGGCCGGTGTCGAAGAGGCCGACGTTTTCGCCATCCATCATGAAGGCGGCGTCTCCTGCATCCAGGTTTTCTTCTTCCGCACCGGGCAGAACTGGGGCAACCGCGCCTATTTCCCGAAGGCCGACCCGCAGCTTTCAAGCGCCGAAGTGCTGAATGCCTTTCTCGCGCAGTTCTATGACGACAAGCCGGTGCCGAAGCAGATCATGCTGTCGGAAACGGTCGAGGAACTGGAACTTCTCGCCGCGGCCCTCAGCGAAAAGGCCGGCCACAAGGTTTCCATCCTCGTGCCGCAGCGCGGCGAGAAGCGCGATCTCGTCGAGCATGTGGTCGGCAATGCGCGCGAAGCGCATGGGCGAAAGCTTGCCGAGACGGCGTCGCAGTCGCGGCTGCTCGAAGGATTCAAGGAAACCTTCGGGCTCGCCTATGCGCCGCAGCGCATCGAGATCTACGACAACTCGCATATCATGGGCACCAACGCCGTCGGCGGCATGGTGGTGGCGGGGCCGGAAGGCTTCGTGAAGAACCAATACCGCAAGTTCAACATCAAATCGACCGACATCACTCCCGGCGACGACTTCGGAATGATGAAGGAGGTGATGACGCGGCGCTTCTCGCGGCTGATCAAGGAGGAAGGTATTCCCGATCGGACGGCGCAGGCAGCAGCTGCCGACGCCGCCGACATGCCCTTCCCCGCCTGGCCGGATGTGATCCTCATCGACGGCGGCCAGGGGCAGATGACGGCGGTGCGCGCCATCCTGGCCGAGCTCGGCATCACCGACAGCGTGACGGCGATCGGCGTCGCCAAGGGTGTCGACCGCGACGCCGGGCGGGAGCGCTTCTTTGCGCCGGGACGCGAGAGTTTCACATTGCCGCCGCGCGATCCGGTGCTCTATTTCATCCAGCGCATGCGCGACGAAGCGCACCGGTTCGCGATCGGCTCGCACCGGGTGCGGCGAAAGAAGGAAATGGTCAAGAACCCACTCGACGAGATCGGCGGCATCGGCCCGTCACGCAAACGCGCGCTGCTCCAGCATTTCGGCACGGCGAAGGCGGTTTCGCGTGCCGCTTTGTCCGACCTCATGGCGGTGGAAGGTATTTCGGAAGCCGTGGCAAAGCAGGTCTATAACCATTTCCACGACGACTCCGCGAAATAAGCGGCGGCCGTCGCAAATTCCACGCAATGGCGGTGAAAAGACAGAAAGAATGTTGACGGTCGCCGGCCAAAGCCGTCATCTACATCGACCCGAAAATCGGAATCGGTTTTCGTAAAGACGCGGCGCGGCAGCGGCGCTTCAATTCAGAGAAACGATCCATGGCATCGCGTGCGTACAGCCTTCCCAACCTTTTGACTTACGGCCGCATCCTCGCCGTGCCGCTGATCGTTCTCTGCTTCTTCGTCGAGGGCAGGCTGTCGATCAGCAATACGGCGCGCTGGGTAGCGCTGTGGATCTTCATCATCGCCTCAATCACCGATTTTCTCGACGGCTATCTCGCGCGCATCTGGAACCAGACGTCGAATATCGGCCGGATGCTCGATCCGATCGCCGACAAGCTGCTGGTCGCCTCGATCCTCCTGCTTGTCGCGGCCGACCAGACCATCGCCGGCTGGTCGATCTGGGCGGCAATCATCATTCTCTGCCGTGAGATCCTGGTTTCCGGCCTGCGCGAATATCTGGCGGCGCTGAAGGTCAGCGTGCCGGTGACACGGATCGCCAAGTGGAAGACGACGCTGCAGCTCGTCGCCATCGCCTTCCTGCTTGCCGGCCCGGCCGGCGACGAGATCTTCCCCTATACGACGCAGACCGGCATCGCGCTCTTGTGGATCGCGGCACTGCTGACCATCTATACCGGCTACGACTATTTCCGTGCCGGGCTGAAACATATCGTGGATGACGAGGAATGACGCGGCTTGTCTATTTCGCCTGGGTGCGCGAGCGCATCGGCAAGGGTGATGAGGAGATCGACCTCCCCTCCTCCGTCGTCACCGTCGCCGATCTTCTAAATCATTTGAAGACGTTGGGCGAGGAATATGAAGCCGCACTTCAATATCCCGAGGTGATCCGCGTGGCGCTCGACATGGAGCATGTTGAGCATGACGAGCCGATCGGCGCCGCACGCGAGATTGGGATTTTTCCGCCGATGACGGGGGGGTGATTGCCGCCCCGTCGGGCTTTGGAAGCATACAATGGCTAGGACTGCGCCTTCGTTTCTCTCCCTCATTCTTGTCCTCGGGCTTGACCCGAGGACAAGAATGAGGGAGTGCTGCGTACCGGTGACCTTCCAAATTGACGGAGGTCTGTGAGGTGACCACCCCCACCATCCGCGTCCAGCGCGAGGACTTCGACCTGCAGGCCGAGGTCGACCGGCTCTCTAAGCACAAGCCCGGCATCGGCGCCGTCGTGACCTTCTTCGGCCTATGCCGCGATGAAGGCGGCACGCTGGCCGCCCTCGAGCTCGAGCATTATCCCGGCATGGCCGAAGCCGAAATGACCCGCATCGGCGAGCTTGCCATCGCCCGTTTCGGGCTACTCGGCCTCACCGCCATTCACCGCTATGGCAAGATCGCCGCTGGCGAGAATATCGTGCTCGTCGTCGCAGCCGCGCCGCATCGGCAAGCGGCGTTCGACGGCGCCAATTTCGTCATGGATTTCCTGAAGACCGCAGCCCCCTTCTGGAAGAAGGAACACGGCAAGGATGGCGCCGCCGGCGACTGGGTCGCGGCGAAAGACGCCGACGATGCCGCGCGCGACAAGTGGAAATAAGTTAGAGAACCACGCGTTCCCTGCGGCTCATGACCAGAAGCAGGACCAGCAGCGAGAAGATCACTAGGTCTCGCCAGACGAAGGCGCCATAGGCGCCCCACATGGTTTCGATGACGGCAAGCCCGGCAGCACCGCCTGCCGAACGCAGCGGATCGGAATAGCCGCCGACGGCTGCGATCAGCAGTACCTTGAGCCCGAACATCAGGCCCGCGCCGAAATCCATCGAACCGTAGTAAAAGGTGGCGAGGATGCCGCAGAGGGTGGCGACGAGCGCGGCTGCCGCATAGGCGACAAGGAAGACAAGGCTGGCGCTGGTGCCGCAGAGCTCGGCGGCCAGCGGATCGTCGGTGACGGCGCGCCAGAGGCGGCCCCAGGCCGTGCGCCTGAGGATCAGCGCACCGATCGCGACGATGGCCGACATCAACGCCGTGTCGATCAGCTGGATATAGGTGAGCGTCACCTTGAACGGACCGTCGCTCCAGAAGACGACGACGTCGTTCAGGAACGGCGGCAGCCAGATCGCCCTTGTATCGGCTGCAAGGCGCGCGCTTTCCATCAACACGATCATGATGCCGAGGGCTGCAACGATCACGGTATTCGGCGATTTGCTGGCGAGCGGCAGCATGATCGAGCGGCCGATCCAGATGCCCGCCGCCAGCGAATAGACAATCGCGGCGCAGGCGCCGATGGCAAGGGCGGCCGGCAGCACCAGCCAGAACCTGACATAGGCGAGCTCGGTAAAGAGCAACAGGATCTGGCCCGAGAAGGCGAAGATCGCCCCATAAGTGATGTCGGCCCGCTTGGTCACGCCGAAGGCAACGGCATAACCGAAGGCGAGCGCGGCATAGAGGGCGGCAAGCGGCACCGCATTCGCCAGCTGCTGCAGAAGATAGGCCATTCCGAGAACTCCGCGTCAGCAAATTATAACTGGTAAAACCTATTTCGCCAGTTATAATTTCATCATGAGCTTTTCCTGGACCCCTCACCGTTTTGCCGGCGGCGCGCTGGCGCTGGATGTCGCCAACAGCGTCGTGCTGCGCGACGACCCAAAGCGGCGGATCGACCGCTTCGCGAGCCGCGAGCAGATGCGGAACTTCCCGCGCGCCGCCGCCGAATTCTGCGCCGAACGGGCCTTGTTCGGCGAGATCGCACCGCTGGCAGCACAAGACGAGGCCGATTTCTTCGCGCTGAGGGAAGCGATCGACCTCTATTTCCGCAAGCGTATACTGGACGGCAGCGACAACCAATTGCTGGCCGGGCTACTGGAAGCGGTGGCCAATATCTTGCGTGGAACCAATCCCGGCAATCTGGCCGCGGCGACCGCCCATTCGGCGCTCAGGCTGATTGCCATGCCGGATCCCGAGCGCATGAAGATCTGCGGCAATTGCGGCTGGCTGTTCATCGACCGCAGCAAGAACAGGAGCCGCGCCTGGTGCGACATGGCGGTCTGCGGCAACCGCGCCAAGGCGAACCGTCACTATCGCCGCAAGAAGGAGGAGACGCCATGAGAAAACATCTGATCGTAGCGGCGGCTGCCACGGGGCTTCTGCTTTCCGCCTGCCAGCGTCAGGCCGAAAACCTCGTCGAAGTCACCGGCCACCTCTTCGTCTTCAACTATCGGGTGGCGAGCGCCACCTATCTGCTGACGCTGAAGAAGACAGGCCCGATCCCTGATGGCTCGGTCATCATCGCCGAATTCGAAAACCCCGTGGGCGGCGCGCCGCTGATATTGAACCAGAAAATCTACCCGATCGACGACAAGATCGCGCTGCAGAGCGAAAACCTGCACTGCGTGCGCAAGGACCGCCCCTATTCGGTGAATGTCCGGCTGGTCGACAAGGACGGCAAGGTGCTTCAGCAATTGAAGACTGAGTTCCGCTCCGACCTCGACCAAACCGTACTGCCGAGCAAGCCGCTCGTCGTCGGCGCGCTTTATGACAAGAACCCGGAAGTCTTCAAGCCTGACGGCAGCGTCGATTTCTCGAACACCGACAAGTGTCCATCATAGAAAAAGCCGGAGCGACACCCCGGCTTTCAAGAGTCAATTCAAGGTATTGCGAGGCAATGCCGAAGCGCGGCCTCAGCCGACGATTTCGGTGTCGGAGAACCAGTACTTGATTTCCTGGGCAGCCGTTTCCGGGGCATCGGAGCCATGCACGGAGTTTTCGCCGATCGACAGCGCATGGACCTTGCGGATCGTGCCTTCGTCAGCGTTGGCCGGGTTGGTCGCGCCCATGATTTCGCGGTTCTTGAGGATCGCGCCTTCGCCTTCCAGAACCTGGACGACGGTTGGACCGGAGGTCATGCCTTCGACGAGTTCGCCGAAGAAGGGGCGATCCTTGTGAACGGCGTAGAAGCCTTCAGCTTCGCGGCGGCTCATCCAGACACGCTTGGAGGCGACGACGCGCAGGCCGGCATCTTCGAGCATCTTGGTGATGGCGCCCGTCAGGTTGCGCTTGGTTGCGTCCGGCTTGATCATCGAGAAGGTGCGTTCAATCGCCATAGTCAGATCCTCTGTTTTCTCGGGAAAAGTGGGCGGTCTTTACCCGCCCCAACGCCCGAAAACAAGGGGTCGGCGGCAATTTCACGCCGCTGTCACAGTCCTGCCGCGGCTTTCGTGAAGATCGAGGCAGCGTTCGAACCAGGCGACGACGGGATCGTCGGCGGCCAGCATGGCCAGCCCTGCGGACACGCGCAGCCATTGCAGCGCGCCGAAGACGATATAATCGGCAAAGAGCGGCGATTGCCCGCCGATGAAGGGCTGGAACTTCAGCATGTGACGGAGCGGCTCCAGCTTGGCGCCGAAGGCAGCCTTCTCCGCCTCGCTGTCGGCAGCAAAGACTTCCAGCGGCTTGCCGAGTCTGACCTCGCGGCTCTGACGAAAGTACGCCTTGTCCCCTTCGTCCAGGATCGCGTGGATATCGAGAAGGGCGATCCGCATGATCGCCGGGTGGATGATCATCTGCGAATAGCCCTCGACCATGCGCGACACCGCCTTGCCGCCCTCGCCATTGAACAGCGACGGCCGCTCCGGATATGCCTCTTCGAGATAGAGCGCGATGGCAAAACTGTCCGAGATCAGCCGGCCGTTATCGTCGAGCACGGGCAGGGTCGACGAGACGCCGCCGCCGATTTCGCGGATGCGGGCATAGGTTGTGGGGAGCTCCTCGAAATCGAGCCTCTTATGCGCGAGCGCCATCACCGCCTTCCAGCAATGGGGCGAAAAGAAGCGCCGTTCGTCGGCGCCGCAGAGGGAATAGAGGGCTCTGGTCATGATAATCCTTTCGAGGTCTGATCTGCCTGCATTCGACGACAGAAAGCGAGCGTGATCAAATCAGGAAATTTCATGGCGCCATCACTCGGATTACTTGGGAAACCGGCTAGACTGCTCCAGCAACGTCAGGGGAAATATATGCTTAGACATTTCAGGATGTTCGCGGCCTATAACCGCTGGGCCAATGCCCAAGTCTATGAGGCTGCGGCCGAACTCAGCGAGACGGAATTCCGCAGGGACCGCGGCGCCTTCTTCGGCTCGCTGCATCGCACGCTCAATCACCTGCTCGTCGCCGACCGGATATGGATGAGGCGTTTCACCGGCATCGGCGAAGCGCCGGCGACTCTCGATGCCGTGCTTTTCGAAGAGCTGGATGCGCTTGCCGCCGCGCGCAAGGCGGAGGACGAGCGCATCATTGCCTGGACAAGTACGCTCGATGAGGCGAGCCTTGCCGGTGACTTCACCTATGCCCCGGTGACGGAGCCGATCCGGATCACTCAGCCACTGTCGAGCGCGCTCGCGCACCTTTTCAATCACCAGACGCATCACCGCGGCCAGTGCCATATGACGCTGACGGCGTTGGGCAAACCGAGCCTCGGGCTGGACCTTATCTACTTTCTGCGCGGCGAAGGCCGCGAGTGGATGTGAGGCAGCCGTCTCCATCAAGACTGAATTAACCGCCTTTGCCGGTTCCCATCGCCAATCCGGCGCTTCCCTTCGTAAATTCAGCCTCTCTTAAAAGCTTGCGAGCATAGCAGACGTGAGAGTAATGAGACCGGGCGCGAGGGGTTCGTCATGCAGAATGCAAGTACAAAGGCACTGGTGGCGCGCGAGCCTGTACGCCCAGGGTCAATGACGGATATCCAGAAGATCGCCCAGCACATGGCGCGGCTCAACGTCGCCGCACTGCCACGCAACTACGAACTCTTTCATGAGGCGATCATCGGGCACAATCCTGGTCTTGCGCAGGATATCGCGGCGCTCGGATCGCAGCCGCAGCAGTCGATGCTCGACGAACTCGGGCTGAAATACCGCCTCGTCGGCCATTGCGGGCTGGCGGGCGAGACGTCGCGCAACGAGGCCAGCCGGACGCTGCGCGCGGTGGCGGAAAGGCTTGCCGAAGGATTGCGGCACAGAGACGCCTTTGCTCGCGCCTGCGGCACGATCCTGAGATCTGTCGGTGGTCACGAGGACCAGAGCCTTGCCGCCTTCATCGGCGAGGTCGATTACCTCTCCGCCTCGCTTGCAACGGTGATGTCGGCGGAGATGGAAATCGGCGCCAGACTGCAGGACGACATCAACAGGCTGGAAACGTTGGAGCGCGGCATTTCGGCGATGCAATCGGCCACCGTCGCCGACAAGATTACCGGCCTTGCAAACCGCATCGCGCTGAACCGGCAGATCACCGAACTCTACGAACGTGAAGAGGGTGCCGCCGGCAGCGCGCTGATCATGGTCGATATCGACGATTTCACCGACAGATACGGCACTCAGGCAGGCAACAAGCTCTTGAAGAAGCTTGCCGCGCTCTTTCGGAAGTCGGTGAAGAAGAACGACTTCGTCGCCCGCACAGAGGCCGACGAATTCGCCTTGCTGTTTGCCAATGTCGGCATGCAGGATGCGATTGCTATCGCCGAGCGCCTGCGCGCCTCCGTCGAAGAAAATCTCGTCTTCGCCACCTCCGACAAGGGTGATAGCGGCAGACTGACCATCTCGGTCGGCCTGGCGCTCAGCGCCGATGCGGCAACACCGGGACAGCTCCAGGCCAACGCCCGCGTCGCGCTGCTTGCCGCGCAATCGAACCGCCGCCTGCCGGTCCAGGCTTTCGGCCGCTCAGGCGTTTGAGTGCTGTCGGCGCGGACGAGCGAGCTCGCCGGGGGACGAGCGTGTTCGCCCGGACGAGCAAGCTCGCCGGGGGATAAGCGGTCTTGCCTTGGCGGGCAGTTTCGGCCAAAACGCCGGCCATGATCACGATTACCGACATTTCCGCCCGCATCGCCGGACGCCTGCTTCTCGACAATGCCAGCGTTTCGTTGCCTTCGGGCACGAAGGCGGGGCTGGTCGGGCGCAATGGCGCCGGCAAATCCACGCTGTTTCGCGTCATCACCGGCGATCTCGGTTCGGAGACCGGGGCGGTGTCGATCCCGAAGGCGGCGCGTATCGGTCAGGTGGCCCAGGAAGCGCCGGGAACCGAGGATTCCTTGATCGAGATCGTGCTTGCGGCCGATAAGGAACGGGCGGCCCTGCTTGCCGAAGCGGAAACGGCAAGCGACCCGCATCGCATCGCTGAAATCCAGATGCGCCTCGTCGATATCGATGCGCATTCGGCCGAAGCGCGGGCTGCGAGCATCCTTGCCGGTCTCGGCTTTGACCAGGCGGCGCAAGCCCGCCCCGCCTCCTCCTTCTCCGGTGGGTGGCGCATGCGCGTAGCGCTCGCCGCCGTACTGTTTGCCGAGCCGGACCTGCTTCTGCTCGACGAGCCGACAAACTACCTCGATCTCGAAGGCACGATGTGGCTGGAGGACTATATCCGCCGTTATCCGCATACGGTCATCATCATCAGCCACGACCGCGATCTCCTGAACAATGCGGTCAACTCCATCGTTCATCTCGATCAGAAAAAACTCACCTTCTACCGCGGCAACTACGACCAGTTCGAGCGGCAGAAGGCTGAGGCCGACGAGCTGCAGACGAAGGCAAAGGCAAAAAACGAGGCGGCGCGCAAACATCTGCAGAGCTTCATCGATCGCTTCAAGGCCAAGGCTTCCAAGGCCCGGCAGGCACAGTCGCGCGTCAAGGCGCTCGAGCGCATGGGAACGGTCGCCGCCGTGATCGAGGACCATGTGCAGCCGATAACCTTCCCCGAGCCGGAGAAGCAGCCCGCCTCGCCGATCGTCGCAATCCAGGGCGGCGCCGTCGGCTACGAACCCCGCAAGCCGATCCTGAAGAACCTCAACCTGCGCATCGACAACGACGATCGCATCGCCCTGCTCGGCTCGAATGGCAACGGCAAGTCGACCTTCGCCAAGTTCATCTCAGGGCGATTGTCGCCGGAGAGTGGCGAAGTAAAGGTTGCGCCGAGCCTGAAGATCGGTTTTTTCGCCCAGCATCAGCTCGACGACCTGATCCCCGAGCAGTCGGCGGTGGAACATGTGCGCCGGCTGATGCCGGCCGAACCGGAGGCCAAGGTGCGCGCCCGCGTTGCGCAGATGGGGCTGGCGACCGAAAAGATGGCTACCGCCGCCAAAGACCTTTCCGGCGGCGAGAAGGCACGCCTGCTGATGGGGCTTGCCGCCTTCCATGCGCCGAACCTGCTCATTCTCGACGAGCCGACCAACCATCTCGACATCGACAGCCGCCGTGCCCTCATCGAGGCGCTGAACGATTATGACGGTGCAGTCGTCCTGATTTCGCACGACCGCCACCTGATCGAGGCAACCGTCGACCGGCTGTGGCTGGTCAACGGCGGCACTGTCACCACCTTCGAAGGCGACATGGACGAATACCGCGACCTCATCGTTAGTTCCGGTAAGAAAAAAGAAGAGAGGCCGCAGACCAGCGACGATACGACCTCGAAGGCCGACCAGCGCAAGCTCAATGCCGAAAGGCGCGCCTCGCTGACGCCGCTGAAGAAAAAGATCAACGAAATCGAATCCTTGACGGCGAAGCTGGAGAAACAGATTCAGGCTCTTGATAAGGAGCTTGCGGATCCTGTTCTCTATGAGAAGACGCCTGCCAAAGCCGCGGAAAAGGCAAAACAGCGTCGCGAGGCAGCGGCAAAACTGACTGCTGCCGAGGAAGAGTGGCTGATGCTGTCAACCGAATATGAAGAGGCAATGGGAGGATAGCCACAGTCTTTTGGGAAACGCGGCGGAGCGCGGCGTCAGCACAATTCCTGCCGATCTCAACCGATCGTTAACCATAATTCGAAAGGTTGTCTCAACATTCATTACTGATTTGTTGAGCCCTTTCCATGCATCGATTTTTCGTTCTTTCCTGCATCGCCCTTGCGGCCGCCCTCTCCGCCTGCAGCACGACCAGACAAGCCCCCGACACCTCGATCAAAACCGCCTCGGTGATTGCGCCGGAGGGACGGACGTTTTCCGGCAAGCGCTCCGAGGATGATGAAGCGCCGCGCATGACCGGTTGGCACCATCTGGCCGGGCGGACGCTGGAGGTTTCCTCGCTTGCCGATCTCAAGCTGCAGGACAAGGAAGTGATTCTGAGCTTCGACGATGGCCCGATCCTCGGCCGGACGAACAAGGTGCTGGCGATCCTCGACCAGTTCGGCGTCAAGGGTGCCTTCATGATGGTCGGCGAGATGGCCGAGATGTATCCCGCGCTGGCGCGCAAGGTGGCGATGGACGGCAATGCGATCGGCAGTCACACCTATGACCACGCCAACCTGAGTTCGCTCGATTTCGACGCGGCGATGGCCGAGGTGATCAAGGGCGAATTGGCGGTGACCAAGGCCACGGGAACCAACGTCGCCTTCTTCCGCTTCCCCTATCTTGCCGAAAGCCACAGACTGCGTGCCGCGATCGCCATGCGCGATATGGTGGTCATGGATGTCGATATCGACAGCAAGGACTATTTCGCCACAACGCCGCTCTCCGTGACGCAGCGGACGATGGCCCTGCTGCACAAGCGCGGCCGCGGCATCATCCTGATGCACGACATCCATAAACGTACGATAACCATGCTGCCGACTCTGCTTTCGGATCTCGAAGCCGAGGGCTACAATGTCGTGACGCTGAAATTCAAGAAGCCGGAGGCGCCAAGCAACCTCGTCGCCTCGGCCGATCTGGTGATGACCCGCTAAGGCGGCTTGCCAAGCCGGGACCGGCTGCCTAGATCTGGGCGACGTCAATGCACGCGGCAGGTCAGCTATGAACCTTCACCTCGAAACGGACGATGATCCGCGCACCCGCCAATTCATCACCGAACACAATGCGCTCTCCGACACGGTATTGAGAACGCCGCAATTTGCCGAAGATCGTGAGGCGATCAAGGCGCTGATCGAGCGGCAGGACAGGCTGATCGTGCCGATGCGCCGCGGCGGTTGGCTGTTCGATTTCCGGCAGAGCAAGGACAATCCGCTCGGGGTCTGGCTGCGCCTGGCAGCCGGCCAGCAGCCGTTGCCGGAGGCCGATTGGGAGCCAGTCTTCGATCTCGACGCCTTCTGTCTGGACGAAGGCAGGCGCTGGAGCTGGCGCGGCGCTGTCACCTGTCCGTGGGAGCCGACGCGCGTTCTGCTGATGCTTTCGGACGGCGGCTCAGACCTCATCCGCCTGCTCGAATTCGACGCCGAGGGCAAACAGATCGTGAAGGGCGGTTTCGACACGCCCGCCGCGCGGTCGCATGCCACCTGGCTGAGCCGCGATGAGATCTGTTATTTCGGCTCGATCGACCGATTTTCGGCCACCCGCTCGGGATGGCCGCGCGTCGGGCGGCGGTTGAAGCGCGGGCAGCGGCCGGAAGATGCCGCCATCATGTTCGAAGCCGCCGATGAGGATGTGTATGGCTTCAATCTCGTTATCGACCCTGCCCTATTTGGCGCTTCGGCGAATGCCGGGCTGATCGACATTTTCGTCACCAGCCACGAAATCGGCGTGGCCAGCGCTTTCCTCATTGCCGATGATGGCGGGCAACGGCGCATCGATCTGCCCAAGGAGGCAGATTTTCAGTTCAATCATAATCATTGCCTCTGGCGGGCAAAGACCGATGAGCGCGTTGCGACCGGCAGCCTCGTGCTGCAATCCTTCGATCTCGCCTCACGGGCGCTGCTCGGGCCGGAACGGATCCTGTTTCAGCCTGGCGAGGGCCAGTCTATTTCGCAGATGATGCTGATGCGCGAATGGTGCGTGTTCATCGTTTCCGACCGGCTGCGCCCGCGTCTTCTGGTGCTCGACCTGACAAAGCCCGATGCCGAACAGCGGGAAATCGTGCTGCCGGCGGAGATGCAGACGGCTTATGTCAGGCCGCTCCATGCGGATCTGCATCTTGGCGACGACACACTCCACATCGTCGGCCAAGGTTTCCTGCAGCCGCCGACCTGCTACCGCCTCGAACTCTCCGATCGCAGCAGAGAGCCGGAGCCGATCTTCATCGCGGCAGCGCCGAGCTATTTCGATGCGACCGATATGTCGTCGGAACTGCTGGAGGCTGTGTCCGAGGACGGAACCAGGGTCGTCTACCAACTGGTGCTGCCGCGACAGTGGACCAAGGGAGCGCTGCCGGTGCTGATCTACGGCTATGGTGGCTTCGATGTCTCGCTATCGCCGAATTACTCCGGTGTAATCGGCCGCTGGCTGGAGCAAGGCGGCGCCTATGTGCAGGCCTATATCCGCGGCGGCGGTGAATTTGGCCCTGACTGGTATCGCAGCGCCAAGCGGCAGGGGCGAGACCGGGCCTTTGCCGATTTCGTCGCCATCGCCCGCGATCTCGTCGCTCGCGGCTACACCGTGCCATCGCGGATTGCCTGCCAGGGCGGCAGCAATGGCGGCCTGCTGACGGGTGTGATGCTGACGCGCTACCCGCACGATTTCGGCGCGGTCTGGTGCCAGGTGCCGGTGCTCGACATGACACGCTTCCACCTGTTCAGCGCCGGCCAGGCGTGGATGGACGAATATGGCGATCCGGAGACGCCAGCGGACCGGGAGTTCATGCTCGGCTATTCGCCGCTTCACAATATCAGGCCGGCCGGCGAGGTCACTTATCCGCCGATCTATATTGAAAGCTCCAGCAATGACGATCGCGTGCATCCCTCGCACGCACGCCGTTTTGCCGCGAGGCTGGAGGAAGAAGGACATCAGCTGCTCTTCCACGAATTCGGCTTGGGCGGGCATGGTGGCGACGGCAGTTCCGAGGAGCGCGCCGCCCGCGCGGCGATGGGTTACAGCTTCCTTCGCGAGACCATCATGCAATAGGATAGAGGAGCAGAGCTTGTCGGCGCTCTTCTTTCTGCTACAACAGGCTTAATAAATCATACTTTTCATACAGACACGAGCGAAACACCATGTCCCCTATCAATCTCGCCATCGTCGGCGTCGGCAAGATCGTCCGCGACCAGCACCTTCCTTCCATCGCCAAGAACCCGGATTTCAAGCTCGTCGCCACGGCAAGCCGTCACGGCACGGTCGAAGGCATCAACAGTTACATCACGATCGACGCGATGCTCGACGCCGAGCCTTCGATCGATGCCGTTTCGCTCTGCATGCCGCCGCAGTACCGCTATGAAGCCGCCTATAAGGCGCTCGTTGCCGGCAAGCATGTCTTCCTTGAAAAGCCGCCGGGTGCAACACTGAGCGAAGTGGCCGACCTCGAGGCGCTGGCGAACAAGCAAGGGGCGTCGCTCTTTGCCAGCTGGCATTCACGTTATGCGCCGGCCGTCGAAGCCGCCAAAGCGTTTCTTGCCTCGACGACGATCAAAAGCGTGCATGTGATCTGGAAAGAGGATGTCCGCCACTGGCATCCGAACCAGGACTGGATCTGGCAGGCCGGCGGCCTCGGCGTTTTCGATCCCGGCATCAATGCGCTGTCGATCGTCACCCATATCCTGCCGCGGCAGGTCTTCATCACCGGGGCTGTGCTCGAATTCCCGGAAAATCGTGATGCGCCGATCGCCGCCGACATTCACTTCCGCGATGCCGACGGCCTGCCGGTTCATGCCGAATTCGACTGGCGCCAGACCGGCAAGCAGAGCTGGGACATCGTCGCGGAAACGGCAGCCGGCCAAATGGTGCTCTCCGAGGGCGGCGCTAAGCTTTCCATCGACGGTAAGCTGACATTCGCCGAACCGGAACAGGAATATCCCTCGCTCTATCGCCGCTTCGCCGAAATCATCAAGGCGGGCAAATCGGATGTCGATCTCGCCCCCCTGCGCCACGTCGCCGACGCCTTCATGCTCGGCAAGCGGAAATTTGTTGACGCTTTCCACGACTGAGTGATTGGGCGGTCCTTGCCTGTCGGCTCCGACGGCAGGCACCCGCTCAGGCCTTCTTCTCCCACCGCCCTTCCGGTGTCTGCTGCCAATAGGTGAGGTTATGCCCCTCGCCTTTCAGTTTCTTCCATTGTGCGCGGGCAGCTTCCAGTTGCTCCTGGTCGTGGCCGTCGAACATGAAGACGACGCGCTCATAGGCATCGGCCGGCGGCGGCTCGGCGCCGTCGACAATGAAACGAACCGTCGCCGCATTGGCATTGTCCGACGTGACCGTCAAAAGCACCGGCTGGTTTTCGGCGAAATCAGCCGTGTCGATCCCATGCGGCAGGAAACTCTCCTCGCGAAACGTCCAAAGATGCGCATCGAGTGCATCGCGCCGCGCGGCCTCGCTCGTCTGGACGACGACGCGCCAGCCGCGCTCGATGCTTTTGTCGAGGAGCGGCGGAAGCGCGTCTTCCAGCCTGGTTTCGGTCAGATGATAAAAGAGAATGTCGGTCATCGGGATTCATGATGGGCGCGAACGAGCTCGTCGAGCAGGCGCACCCCGAAACCGGAACCCCAGGACTGGTTGATCTCATCCTGCGGCGAACCCATCGCCGTGCCGGCAATGTCGAGGTGCGCCCAGGGCGTGTCCTGCACGAAGCGTTTGAGGAAATGCGCCGCGGTGATCGAGCCGGCCTGACGGCCGCCGGTGTTCTTCATGTCGGCGAATTTGCTGTCGATCAGCTTGTCATAATCCTTGCCGAGCGGCATGCGCCAGAGTTTCTCGTTTGTGGAAAGGCCGGCCGCCGTCAGCTGGGCGGAAAGCTGGTCGTCATTGGAGAACAGGCCGGCATGCACGTTGCCAAGCGCCACGACGATTGCGCCGGTCAAGGTGGCCAGATTGATCATGAACTGCGGCTTGAAGCGATCATTGCAATACCAGAGCGCATCGCAAAGGACGAGGCGGCCTTCGGCATCGGTGTTGATCACCTCGATTGTCTGGCCGGACATTGAGGTGACGATGTCGCCCGGACGCTGGGCGTTGCCATCGGGCATATTCTCGACCAGGCCGATGATGCCGACGGCGTTGACGGCCGCCTTGCGGGAAGCGAGCACGTGCATCAGGCCGGTCACGGCTGCGGCACCGCCCATATCGCCCTTCATGTCCTCCATGCCGGCGGCCGGCTTGATCGAAATGCCGCCGGTATCGAAGACGACGCCCTTGCCGACGAAGGCGACGGGACGGTCCTTGCTCTTGCCACCCTTCCACTGCATGACCGCCAGACGCGGCGGGCGCACGGAGCCCTGAGCGACGCCGAGCAGCGCGCCCATGCCGAGACGGCGCATTTCCTTCTCGGTCAGGATTTCCACCTCGACGCCGAGCTTTTCCAGCTCCTTCGCCCTGGCGGCGAATTCGACAGGTCCAAGCGCGTTCGGCGGTTCATTGACAAGGTCACGGGCGAGATTGACGCCGCCGGCGATCGCTTCGGAATCGGAAAACGCCTTTTTGGCGCCGGCCGCATCGGTGGTGATGATCGTCACCCTGACCGATTTTGCCGGCTTCTCCTCGTCGTCGTTCTTCTTTGTCTTGTAGGCATCGAAGCTATAGGCGCGCAGCAGCATGCCAAGCGCGAAATCGGCGGCGGCGCGTGCGTTCGTCTCAAGGCCGGGCACGTCGATGAAGATGGCGGCCTTGTCAGTATTCTTGATTTTCGATGCCGCAGCACCGCCGGCCTTCAGCCAGTCATGGGCGGCGAGTTCGCCGGCCTTGCCAAGCCCGATGACGACGATGCGATCGACGGGTGCGCCTTCCGGGGCGACAATATCGAGCGCAGCCGTGGATTTCGCGGAGAATCGGGCGATCTTCGCAGCCTTGGCGATCACGCCTGCCGGATCAGCCGTTTCGGCGCCTGCGGCGCTGCCGGCCTCGGCAGTCTTCAACAGGATCGCCAGCCCGCCATTGAGCTTTGCCGACTTCGAGAATGAAATTTCGAACTTTACTGACATGTCTTCTCCGCTGGGATTCTTGAAATCCGTCCCAGGCGGATAATTTCGCGTTTGGCGGGTCTGTCAATGGCTCGCGACTATTGTTATGGTCGCCCGCGGCTGTCCAGGCCCTCATGTTTTCGTCAGTTTTGCAGATATTCGCGTTGACAGTTTTTTCGAAAAATCGATGGCGGAGACCGGTGATCCGCCTGCCGAAAACGACTTTCGGTGCATTCCTGCTTCTGTTCTGGGCGTGGTGGGCGCTGCTTGCCATCTTTCGCGCCTTCCCTGGAATAGACATTTATTTTTCCCAGCTTTTTTTCGTGGGCGCAGATTGTGACGCGACTGCCGCTGCCGGGAGCATCTGCGGCGGCTTTCCTTATCGCGACTCGGGGAATTTCGACCTGCTGCGAACCATCTTCTTCCGCCTGCCCTACGTCGTGGCGATCGTCATGGCGTGGAAATTGATCGAATGTTACCAGCAGCACGGCGCGACCTTCAACGCCGAGCGGGCGCGCAAGCTCAAAGTCGCACTCGGAACGATGCTGATCGGGCCGGTGCTGCTCGTCAATGTTATCCTGAAGGAACATTGGGGTCGGCCGCGGCCGGTGCAGACGGATATTTTCGGCGGGAGCCTGCATTTTGTCGAGGCAGGCTCGCTTGCCGGCAAATGCGTGTCGAACTGCTCCTTCGTCTCCGGCGAGGCGGCGAGCGCTGGATGGCTGTTCTGCCTTCTGCTCTTCGTGCCGAAATCGATGCGTTATGCGCTGGTTCCGCCCGTCGCCGCGATCTCGATCCTGACGCCAGCCTTGCGGCTATCCTTCGGCGCGCATTATCTTTCCGACGTGACGCTCGGATGGCTCTCCTCGCTTGTCGTCTTCGCGGCGCTGCTGGCGTTAACTGAGTCGCAACAGGACCAAAAAAATTCTGAAATTTGAATGAATTTTTGACACCTGCTTGTCGCAAAAGCGCGACAAAGAGCGTAGAGGGATTCTCCTGCAAGCCGTTTGGGCGTGCAGGTGCTTTCAAGGGCCGGCATGAAACTACTCGAGACATACATATTGCGGCGCGTCGGCCAGATGTTTCTCGTGGCGCTCCTGCCCGTGCTGGCGATCATCTGGACGACACAGGTTTTGCAGCGCATTAACCTCGTCACCGACAGCGGCCAGTCGATCGGCTCGTTCGCCAAGCTCGCGACGATGATCCTGCCGTCGATCATTCCCGTGGTGCTGCCCTTCGCCCTCGTCATCGCCATCACCCAGACGCTGACGACGATGAACAACGATTCCGAGCTAACCGTCATCGACGCAGCCGGCGCACGGCGCAGCATTCTGGTCCGGCCGATCCTGCTGCTTGCCGCCATCATCAGCGTCTTTTCCTTCTTCGTCGACAATATCGTCGAGCCACGGGCAAAGACCGTGGCGCGTCAGATGATCGCCGAAACCTACGCCGATCTCCTCTCCTCGGTCATCGAGGAAAAGACCTTCCGCAAGCTCGACGAGGGTCTCTATGTGCAGATCTCGCAGCGCCTGGCCGGGCGCATGCTGAAGGGCCTGTTCGTCGCCGACGAGCGGGACCCGGCCTACGAGCTCATCTATTACGCCAAGGAAGGCGCTGTCGACGATACCGGCACGACGCTGATCATGCACGACGGCGAGGTGCATCGCAAAACGCCCGACGGCAACGTCTCGGTCATCAATTTCGATTCCTATTCTTTCGACCTCTCCGACATGACGGAGAGCCGCGGGCAGGCGACGCTGAAAGCCAGCGACCGTGACCTGTGGTTCCTGTTCAATCCGGATCCGAACGACAAGGACTATACGATCCGCCCGCAGAGCTACCGCGCCGAACTGCATCGACGGCTGACGGACTGGATCCTGCCCGTCGTCTTTGCATTGTTCTCACTGGCGATCGCCGGCGATGCGCGCTCGCACCGGGAAGCGCGGCTGCATCCAATGGTGAGCGCGCTCGGCTATGCTTTTGCGCTACGATGGGCTGCCTTCTACGCCGCGAACCAAATCGACACCGATCCGGAATATATCGCAGTTCTCTACGCCATTCCGATCGTCAGCAGCCTCGTCTCGATCATCTTCCTCGGCCTACACAAGCGGCTGGTCATGCCTTCGTTCGTCTGGGACCGGATATCGGCTTCCTGGAGACGGATGCAAGAAAGACTGCTTACCGCGACCAGCAGGTCCGGCGGGGGCACGGCCCAATGATGTTCGGGACATTGTCGCGTTATTTCTTTCGCCGTTACCTGGCGACGACCTGCTGGTTTCTGATCGGCGTGTCGGCGATCGCCTTCCTCCTTGATTTCAGCGAGACGGCGGGACGCATGTCCGGCCTGCCTGGCTACACGATCGGCGGCGGCATCGTGATGACCGCCGTGCGCCTGCCGCTCATCCTGCAGCAGACAATCCCCTTCGTCGCCCTCTTCGTCGGCATGACGGTGCTGATCGGGCTCAATCGGAAATATGAGCTCGTGGTCACGCGTGCGGCAGGCATCTCTGTCTGGCAATTCATGTTTCCCTTCATCGCCGGCTCAATTGCGCTCGGCGTGCTGACGATGACGGCGCTCAACCCGCTTGCCGCCTGGGGACAGCGCCAGGCGCTGCTGGTCGAGTCCGACTGGCGTGGCGAAAACGCAGTTCTGCGCAAGGCGCCGCAGATCCCATGGCTGCGCCAGATCAGCGGCCGCGACGATGTCATCATTGGCGCCCAGACGGTCCAGGAGAACGGAACCAAGCTGGTCGACGCCGTATTGATCCATTTCGATTCAAGCGGCCGAGTCATTCTGAGACAGGATGCCGCCACGGCAAAGTTGGAAGATGGTTACTGGCAGCTTAACGGCGTCGTCGAGCGCAAGCCTGGCGAAATCCCGCTGCGCAAAGCTTCGGTCCAACTTCGCACCAATCTGAAACAGGATTTCGTTCAGGAGCGGCTGACAGCGCCGGAAACAATTGGTTTCTTTGACCTTTCCAATCGCATTGCAGCGGCAAAGTCATTCGGCATCTCGACCAAGGCATTGGAGACGCAATTCAACTCTCTGTTGTCTCAGCCATTGCTGCTGGTGGCCATGACTCTCATTGCTGCAACAGTGTCCCTAAAATTTAGCCGGTTCAACCAATCCCGCTCCGTGATTCTGGGTGGAATCCTGTCAGGCTTCATGCTTTATGTCATCACCGTGCTTGTTAAAGCATTCGGAAGCAGTGGAGTCGTGCCTCCCTTCGTGGCGACGTGGATACCGGTCGTCGTCGCGTTGGCCTTGGGCGCGACTATTTTGCTTCATCAGGAGGACGGCTAGTGGCGGTAGGCGACCGCAAGTACTTTAGTAAACAGTTGGTTGCCCTGCTTGTCGGTGCGGCTCTATGTTCCTATTTCGGCAGTGCCCCGGCCTCCTATGGCCAGGCCAGCACGCCTGAACAAAATATCGAGAATAAGATTCCCGAAGGGGCCAAGCTTCTGCTTTCGGCCAATGAACTCGTCTATAACCGTGACGCCGAACTCGTGTCGGCGATCGGCGGCGTGCAGATCAACTATGGCGGCTATAAAATGGTCGCACAGAAGGTCGAGTACAACCAGAAGACTGGCCGGATGATGGCGCTCGGCAATGTCGAACTCGTCAGTCCGGACGGCAACCGCATCTATGCCGACAACCTAGACGTGACCGACAATTTCGCCGACGGGTTCCTGAACTCGCTGCGCATCGAAACCGCCGACAATACGCGTATCGTCGCCGAAAGCGGCGAGCGGGTCGGCGGCACGAAGATGATTCTCAACAAGGGCGTCTATACCGCCTGCCTTCCCTGCGCCGAAGATCCGAAGCGCGCACCGTTCTGGCAGGTCAAGGCAAAGCGCGTGATCCAGAACGGCGAGACCCATACGATCCGTCTGGAGCGGGCGCGTTTCGAGCTGCTCGGCTACCCGATTGCCTTCGTGCCGTTCATCGAGGTTCCCGACAATACGGTGAAGCGTAAGTCCGGCTTCCTGTTCCCGACGATGAGCCTGTCGCAGAACCTCGGCTTCGGTCTTTCCATTCCTTATTATTATGTGATCTCGCCGAGCATGGATGCGACGGTCACGGCGACCGGCTACACGGCCCAGGGCTTCCTCGTCGAAGGCGAATTCCGTCAGCGCTTCGAGAACGGCACGCATATCCTGCGCGTCGCCGGCATCAACCAGGCAAAGCCGGGCAATTTCAGCTCGGGCACCAGCGATGCCGAAGCCGAGCAGCGCGCCATGGTGGCGTCAAAGGCGGAATTCCGCATCAATCCGCGCTGGACGTTCGGCTGGGACGTCATGGTGCAGAGCGACAATAATTTCTCGAAGACCTACAAACTGCGCGGCTTGAGCGGCACGGATCGCACGAACCAGATCTACCTGACGGGGCTCGGGAAACGGAATTATTTCGACATGCGGGCGTTTTATTTCGACGTCCAGGATGCCGACCGGACGAACACGGCCGAAAAACAGCAGGCCATCGTCTATCCCGCGCTTGATTATCACTATGTCGCGCCTCAGCCGCTTGCAGGCGGCGAACTTTCTGCGGACGTCAATTTGACGAATATTTCGCGCACACACGACGACTTCTATACTGTCGACGGATTCGACCGCTTCCGCGGCCTGAAGGGCCAGACTTCGCGCCTGACCGCCGAACTTCAATGGAAACGCACCTATGTCACGCCGACCGGTCTGGTGATCACGCCGCTTCTGGCCGCGCGCGGCGACGCTTTCGCGCTGAACATGAACGACCCGACCGGTTACGCCGGCAATTATCTTGACGACGAATCCGCCACCCGCTCGATGCTCACCGCCGGGCTGGAGATGCGGTATCCGATCCTGATGACGACTGATAACAGCACGCATATTCTGGAGCCGATCGTCCAAATCTATGCACGCCCCGACGAGCAGCTCGCCGGCCGGCTGCCGAACGAGGATGCACAAAGTTTCGTTTTCGATGCCACCTCGCTCTTCGACCGCGATAAATTCTCAGGTTACGACCGCGTCGAGGGCGGCACTCGCGCCAATGTCGGCTTCCAATATACCGGGACGTTTGACAGCGGTTACAAGCTGCACGGCATTTTTGGCCAGTCTTATCAGATTGCCGGCCAGAATTCGTTCGCGACCGATGACCTCGTCAATGTCGGCGCGGATTCGGGCCTCGAAACCGATCGCTCCGACTATGTCGGCCTCGGCGGCGTCGAAACACCCTATGGTGTTTCCGTTGCGGCCTCCTACCGGCTCGACGAGAAGGATTTCGAGTTTCGCCGTGGCGACCTGACGACAGGCTACCAGAACGACACCTTCCAGACGCAGGTGACCTACACGCATCTCAGCGCCCAGCCGGCCTATGGCTTCGCCGAGGACAACGACGAGATCCAGACCAGCAGCAGAGTCAAGTTCAAGGACTATTGGTCGATCTTCGGCGGCATCGCGTGGGATCTGAACAACGATGTGATCAGCCGCCGGACGCTCGGCCTTTCCTATGAGGACGAATGCACGATCTTCACGATCGCCTATACGGATAGCAGGGATTCCGACGACGAGTCGGCAAGCGACTGGACGATTGGCGCGCGGCTGACGTTCCGCACGCTCGGCGACATCAAGATCGGCTCCGACACTCTCTCCAACTAGCGGGCGGACGGCGTAATCATGGCCTCAAGTCATTCTTTCGCCGTAAGCCTGTGCAGGACATTGCCGCCAGTCGATATCAGAGGCATAGGAGTTTCGCGCCGCCACGGAAGCGATTTCCGCGTGTCTCGCACTGTGGTAAGGACGCCGCGATCAACCTCTCGCGGCGCAATTGGGAGGTCAACAGATGATTGACGCAAAAAAAGCCATAACCGCCTTTCTCGCCGGCGCAGCGATTGCCTTGCTGACGGGCCTTGCTGGCCCGGCGCTTGCAGCAAGCGGAGTCCAGGCCGTGGTGAACGGCACAGCCATCACCAGCGGCGATGTCGCCAAGCGTCAGGCCTTCCTGCGCCTGCAGCATACCAAGGCCGACGCCAAGACCGCCACGGAGCAATTGATCGACGAGACGCTCAAGCGCCAGGAGGTCGCCCGCGTCCATATGTCGGTTTCGCAGCAAGACGTCGATGCGTCTTTCGCGCGCTTTTCGGCCGGCAACAAACTTTCCGTGGAACAGATGTCGCAGATTCTCGATCGCGCCGGCGTCGGCGTCGACCATTTCAAAGGCTTCATCGCCGTGCAGATGAGCTGGCCGCGCGTCGTCAATGCGCGCTACGGCTCGACCTCGCGGCTGTCGAACTATGATCTCGTCTCGCGCATGATGCAGAACAACAAGCAAAAGCCGGTAACAACGGAATATATGCTGCAGCAGATCATCTTCGTCATTCCCGAGGCCAAGCGCGGCGCCGTCACCGGCAAGCGCAAGGGCGAGGCCGAGGCATCGCGCTCAAAATTTCCTGGCTGTGATCAGGCAAAGACCTTTGCCGCGACAATGCGCGATGTTTCCGTGCGTGACCTCGGCCGCATGCTCGCTCCCGAGATCCCGCCGGACTGGAAACCTCTGGTCGAGCAGGCCAAGGGCAACACCACAGGCACCCGCGTCACCGAGAAGGGCGTCGAATATCTGGCGATCTGCAGCCAGCGCCAGGTCTCCGACGACCAGGCCGCCGAAATGGTCTTCCGCCAGGAGGACCTCGACAAGTCCAAGGCCGGCAAGAATGGCCCGCCGGAAAACGAAAACAGCAAGAAATACCTGGACGAACTGCGCAAGAAGGCGCAGATCGCCTATCGCTGACCGACGATGGCGATACCCTTTTCACGACCGCTTGCGCTGAGCCAGGGCGATCCCGCCGGCATCGGACCGGATATCACCCTGATGGCTTGGCTCCGGCGGCGTGAAATCGGGCTTCCGCCTTTTTTCCTTATCGGCGATCCGGATGTCTTGGCTCTGCGGGCCCGCCAGCTCAATCTGGCGGTTTCCATTCGTGAGATCGACACGGCCGGCGAGGCCACCGGCATATTTGCCGATGCGCTGCCCGTCATGAGCGTCCCGGCCGGCATTGAGGTGGTGCCCGGCGAGCCGCATGCGGCAACGGCGAAGGGCACGATCGCGGCGATCGAGAAAGCAGTCTCGCTTGTCATCGGCGGCGAGGCACTCGCAGTCGTCACCAATCCGATCGCCAAGGCCGTGCTCTACGAGGCGGGTTTCCGGTTTCCCGGCCATACCGAATTTCTCGCCGATCTTGCCGCCAGGGCGACCGGCAGTCCGGTGACGCCGGTCATGATGTTGTCGGGACCGAAAGTCAGGGCCATTCCCGTTACCATCCACATTCCTGTCCGCGATGTGCCGCAAGCACTGACCGGCGAACTGATCATCGAAACCTGCCGGATTGCCGATGTGGATCTCAGGCAGCGTTTCGGAATCGACGCGCCGCGGCTTGCCGTCGCCGGCCTCAACCCGCATGCCGGTGAAGGCGGAGCGATCGGCTCGGAGGATGAGGACATCATCCGCCCGTCGATCGAGCAGCTGCGTGACGAGGGTATCGATGCGATCGGCCCCCTGCCCGCCGATACGATGTTCCATGACGAGGCGCGGGCGCGATATGATGTCGCCATCTGCATGTATCACGATCAGGCGCTGATCCCCGCCAAGGCCCTCGGTTTCGATGACAGCGTCAACGTCACGCTCGGACTTCCCTTCGTGCGAACCTCGCCGGATCACGGCACCGCTTTCGGCATCGCCGGCAAGGGACTGGCGCGTGAGCAGAGCTTGGTTGCGGCACTGAAGCTTGCCGCCCAGCTCGGCCGCACCGCCGAAGGCCGCCGCTGATGGCAGCACTCGATGGCCTGCCGCCGCTTCGCGACGTCATTCAGCGTCACGGCCTCGATGCGCGCAAGGCGCTCGGGCAGAACTTCCTGCTCGACCTCAACCTTACGCAGAAGGTCGCCCGCACGGCAGGCGCGCTCGAAGAGACCACCGTTTTCGAGGTCGGCCCCGGTCCCGGCGGGCTGACCCGCGCGATTCTGGCGCTCGGCGCCAAGAAGGTCATTGCCATCGAGCGGGACGCGCGCTGCCTGCCGGCGCTTGCCGAGATCGCCGATCGCTATCCCGGCCGCCTGGACGTCATCGAAGGCGATGCGCTGAAGACGGATTTCGAATCATTGGCGCCGGAAGGCCCCGTCAAGATCATCGCCAACCTACCTTATAATGTCGGTACGCAACTGCTGGTCAACTGGCTGCTGCCGAGGGCCTGGCCGCCATTCTGGCAGTCGCTGACGCTGATGTTTCAGAAGGAAGTCGGCGCGCGGATCGTCGCCGGCGAGGACGACGACCATTACGGCCGTCTCGGCGTGCTTTGTGGCTGGCGAACGGAGGCACGCATGGCCTTCGACGTACCGCCGCAAGCCTTCACGCCGCCGCCGAAGGTAACTTCGACAGTGGTGCATCTTGTTCCCAGGGCGAACCCCATCCCCTGCGCTGTCGCCAATCTGGAAAAAGTAACGCAGGCCGCCTTCGGCCAGCGCCGCAAGATGCTGCGCCAGAGCCTGAAGCCACTCGGCGGCGAAAGCCTGCTCATCAAGGCGGGAATCGATCCGGCGCGACGGGCGGAGACCCTTTCAGTCGAAGAATTCTGCCTTCTCGCAAATAGCCTTTAGCGCCACATCTGCTGTTGGATGCAGAAGGACGCGCCCTTAGGTCTAAGGCCGCCTTCCGCACTGGCGATCGGACGCCAGGCTTGATGAGGCGCACTTTGCTTGCAGATCGCCTGGGCAAGAAAGCCGCGCATCGCATCGCCGAAGGGCGGGCCGCATCATATGCTTCGCCTCCACCATCTTACTCTGGTGATAAACGGCGCGCGGATGCGAGAAGGCGAGGAAACCGCGGTCTGGGCGACTCCTCCTCAAACACAGAAGTCAGTTCTTTCAGCGACCTATACACCAACTCTCTTCGCGATATTACCGCAGAAAGTTACTCTGCAACGTTGCGCTTTGCCTGATGTCCCGACGCGCGACACTGTCTGAAAGTCTTGCCAGAGCCGCAGGGGCAAAGGTCGCTGGTACGCCGTTGCAGCCGACCGATCAGCGGCAACAGAATGGTCTTAGGCAAAAATGTGGCAATTGCTATTGTTACCTTCGCCGAAAACCCGGGAACCACGAACCCGCGGCCGGCCTTAAATCCGTGCCAGGCCTTTTCCGCGACGTATTCCGCGCTGACCTTAGGTAAAATCTTGAACAAGGCGGCGCGGCCTGCACCTGAGCTACGGAGAAACTCAGTCGCCACAGGGCCTGGGGTAACGCAAGTCACGGTGACGCCCGTTCCGCGAAGCTCTTCATTCAGCGATGTTGAAAAGGAACGCACGAAGCTCTTGCTGGCATAATAAAGCGCCATGTTTGGGCCCGGCAAATAGCCGGCGACAGACCCGAGGTTGATCACTCCGCCCCTTCCTCTCGCCGCCATCGCAGGCAGAAATCGCAGTGTCAGTTCTGTCAATGCGCGAATATTGAGATCCACGATGCCCAACTGGTCGGATCTCGGGATGATCGTCGCCGCGCCACGTACGCCGTAGCCAGCGTTATTGACGAGCACATCACAAAACAAACCGCTCTCGTCAAGAAACATTTCCAGCCGCTGGGATGCCCCAGGTGCGGCAAGGTCCAGCTCGAGTGTGACAGCGTTACCGCCGGCTGCTCGTACGTCCGCCGCTGCCGCCGCCAATCCTTCACCTGAGCGGGCAAGAAGAACAACGGTGGCGCTCTCGCCTGCTGCGATCTTCGCTATCGCGCGACCTATACCTCGCGACGCGCCAGTGACAACGACGCTTGGTTGAGGATTTTTATCCACTTTCATTGTTATTCCCGCGAGGATTCGTTGGCACATCCGCGTCTTGAGCAGGTGCGCTTACCTCGTTAGCGATCTCCCCATTGAGGATCGCCTCGAAGCGTTGCAAAGCTCGTGCGACGATCGCGCCATCCATGACCCGGTGATCGTAAAGGATGCGGACTGTGACGGTTGCGTCCTCGCTGATCGGCCCATAATTGAGTAAGGTGGTCAACGGCGTCAGGGGATTTAATGATTCCGCTCCCAGCCCTGAATAGACCGAAAACTGAAAAGTGCCGAAAAAGCGCGGCCGCTGCCGACCGAGATTGAGCCCGATCCACATAATAAACCAGCGAAGCGGCGCCGGAAGCCGAGCGAATTTCAGACTGCGGCGGAATTGCTTGATCTCCGTGACTGGTCGTGTACGTGCGTCCCGGATCAGTGCATCGAGTTCGGCGATGGACTTGCGTTCGGGGCGCCGGATGGGACACAAAAGGACGATACGCTCACCCTCGTATTCGCGCTCATGGGCCACCGACGCCACACTTTCGGGATATTCGTAGAACTGAGGCCGTGGGAGCTTCACATAGGCGCGGCGGAATTCGGGAACTTCAAGGGCAAGAAGCCCATAACCTTTTATGAAGAGCGCCGTCCATGAGGGACGCTCCGGCCGAGCTCGCCGTGCTGCCACCAATGGAGCAAGGTTCATTTGCCGCTGTACGGTCACCCTCGGCACGCGAATCGAGAATCGCATCAGGTCTCCGACAAGACGCCTAGCTGCCGAAAGCTTGATCGGTTTGCCCCGCATGAAGTTCACTCAATAGAGATAGGGGATGATGCGCTTGGTCCTGTCCATGTAATCGCGATACTGCGGGCCGAAGAATTCGATCATCATCTTCTCTTCTCTATGCACTCTCAGGAAGAACAGGAATGCGAAACCGATCAGTCCCGCCATTCCGACAAACCAATTTGCCAGCAAGCATGCTTGGCCGAGCGCCATCAGCAGGAATGACGTGTACATCGGGTGGCGTATGACGCTGTATGGGCCAGTCGATATCAGCTTGTGCTCCTCGCGGATCTCCAGCGAAATCGACCAGTTTCTGCCAAGTTCCTTATGCGTTCGGCGGAAAATCCATATCCCCGCGGCGTAGACGATTGTGCCCAGCGCAAGGGCCCAGCCGGCCAATGGATAGTCAAAGTGAGCTGGAAATCCCGAAAAGACATATATGCCTGGAATGACTGCGAGACCGATGATAGCGGCGACAAGACCAAAGCTGTCCCGCGCGGACCGTCTATTGTTGACTATCGCATTGCGCTTGGCGCGCCTCGCGGCCGGCCGGCGGACGAAGTACCAAGCGATGATTCCCAGTACCCAAATCGTCTTACCAAGCGTAATCAGCGAAAGGCTCACAGGGATCACCCACTACGTTGCGGGCCGCTGATCGCAGAAAACGTGTCGGGCAAACAGCCCAATCGCCCATACGCCAACGAGCAAACAGAACGCAAGCTTACCCAGCGCAGGCGACCTAGGCAAGACGCCGACGCGCTCAGCCCGTATTCATTTCTCTAAGCTGAGTAATGTATTGTTGTGGTCTGAGCCAAATGCCGGGAGTTTTGTATCCCATGTGGCGAGCGATTTGCCCGGTCCAGGCGTTGCAATTATTGACGGTCGCCTCCCAGGTTTTGGACGTAGCCTGTAGCTTGCGAATGTAGGCGACAACATTGCTGTATTCCACCGGGCTGAGCAGCACACGCCAACTTGCAGATCGATATTGCTCTTCAAGATCCCCATCGGTCCACCCGGTCGAAGCCGGGACGGGCACGAAATGGCCAAGCACATAGTCGGCCGGACTGTGAGAAGCCGGGGCAAGTCCTGCCACCTCTGGATTGATCATGTTGCCGCTCTGGTCCAACTTGCCGAAAACCACATAAGTGTGGCCGTAACTCAACGCATATCTCGAGCGAAATTCGATGAAATACTGATTCCCGACAACCCTACCGGTTGTTGCGGCAGCGTTCTTACTGACGGATGTAAAGCGCGGTTGTTGAGGCTTATCTGTTCCTTGGCAAGAGACCAGCACACCTACCATCAGAATCGCCAGCCACGAGCGACCATTTCCAAAGAGCATCAATACGCTCCATTTGCTTGCCCTGCCACGCAGGCCGGAAATTACCGACCACTCTTGAACGTCGAGCATCGAAAACCGACGAGCAAGCCTGACGGATTTAAAGGAGGGAAGGACTATGTCAGCCCTCCCCTACTTAAATCGCATTTACTTATAGACAGCCGCAGCGGGCGGCGGCGCCTTACCTTTTCCCTTGCCAATGGTCCCGCAGGCACTCAGATTGGCAACAGCAAGCACTGCAAAGATCACGACTACGATTCTGCTCATCAAGAAGTCCTCTGCTAGTCTGGAGTGGCTATCAACAAAACGAATCAAAGTTTAGCGGCAAACCGGTTCCTGACTAGTGCATAAAGAACACAATCTGCAACTTCGCTACATTAGCAGCTTGAAATGCGAATAGCCAACCCTTCAGTTCAGATGGTTAACGTCGTCAAATTACCACTACCCGAGTACCCACCGGGACGCGATTGAAGAGATCAACGATGTTTGCGTTGGTCATCCGTATGCAACCATTTGAAACAGCCTGACCGATCGACCAGGGCTCGTTCGTCCCGTGCACGCGGAACAAGGTGTCTTGCCCGCCCTGATAAAGATATAGCGCCGCAGCGCCAAGCGGATTAAGCGGTCCACCGGGAACGCCGTTGGCATATTGTGCCAGTCGCGGCTTGCGCCGCATCATGTCCTCGGTCGGCCTCCAAGATGGCCACTCCGCTTTCCGCCCAATGATTGCTTCGCCCTTGAAGCTTAAACCTTCCTGACCGACAGCAATACCATAGCGTGTCGCCCGTCCGCCGGACTCTACGTAGTAGAGAAATCGTTCCCTGGTGTTAACTATGACAGTACCTGGCGCTTCCCACCCGTAGTAAGCTACCTCCTGTTTGCGATAGCGCGGATCTTGATCGGGATTACCAGCGAAGACTGACCTTATCGTCCAATCTTCCGGAGCGCCACATCCAGAAACTATAGTTGCCAGTCCACCCAAGATGATTGCCCGGCGCGTAATGTGGTCTATCCCCATTTCCACCTGCTGCCTTCTTATTCTCTCTCCGCAAGCTATCATTGCAGAATACAGTGGCCATGCCAAGTGATGGTCCTGTAACAGCATTTTGAGAATTATAGGTTATTCGCTTGCGATGTGTTGTTATCTTCTCAAGGAAGTGCGATGAGCCTCACGTCGCGGTGACAAGGACCAGCAGATGAAACTTGGCCTTCAGGGAAAGATTGCGGTTGTGACCGGCGGAGCTTCAGGAATAGGGGCCGCAATATGCCGGCAGCTTGGCAGCGAAGGTGTGGCCGTGGTGATCGCCGATATCAACCTAGCTGGGGCAAGCCGCGTTGCACAAGAGGTTCGCTTGGAAGGTGGCATCGCCTTCCCCTTCTTTGCCGACGTCACCGATCCCCTTTCGGTGGAGCAATTGATGGCCTTCGCTGAAGCGGAAGGCGGCGGGATCGATCTGGCCGTCAACAACGCGGGAATTCGCGGCCCCCACAAAGCGACGAGAGACTATCCGATAGAGGAGTGGCATCGGGTGATCAAGGTCAATCTCGATGGGGTCTTTTACTGCATGAAAAGCGAGATCGCAGCGATGATGGCGCGCGGCGGCGGAGCAATTGTCAATGTTTCATCCATTTTAGGCGCTGTTGGCTTACCGTTAACATCAGCTTACACAGCCGCCAAACACGGCGTACTCGGACTGACAAAAGCCGCAGCCCTTGAATATGCCAGGTTTGGAATCCGCCTGAACGTTGTCGGGCCGGGCTGGATCGAAACGCCGTTGCTGACAGAACAACAGGAACTTCCGATGCAGAAAAAAATCGAGTCCCTCCAACCGATGGGTCGGCGCGGCAAACCCGAGGAGGTTGCAGCCCTCGTCTGCTTCCTTCTCTCCGAGCAGGCGAGTTTCATCACAGGTAGCTACCATGCGGTCGATGGAGCCTACACCGCGCACTAAGTGCAAAGGCCGCTAGCAACAGCCTCGGCCACAACCTGATTGTTGGGCCGTAGGGGCCGCGACGGCTGTTGAATCGATCGCCCAGGCCTACTGCGATGTTTCGGGCCGTCGGTGCAACGCCGCACGCATTCCAGGGTCGATCTGCGGGAGGAAGAAGGATACTCATGTCAGGCCGAAGGCATTCCTTTCTGCTGGCTTGATGAGAAGCGCTTTACTTGCGGATCGCTTCGGCCAGAAAGCGGCGCATCGCCTCGCCGAAGGGTGGCCGCATCATATGTTCCGCCTCAACCATCTTGCTCTGGTGATAGACGGCGCGCGGATGCGAGAAGGCGAGGAAACCGAACTTGCCATGATAGGCGCCCATGCCGGAATGACCGACGCCACCGAACGGCAGGCCTTCAGCCGTAACATGGCTCATGCAATCGTTTATGGTCACGCCGCCGGAGGTCGTATTGTCAAGCACACGACGCTCCTCTTCGCCATCCTGGCTGAAGTAATAAAGGGCGAGCGGCCGCGGCCGGGCGTTGATGCGATCGATAACGTCGGCGACATCGCGATAGGGAAGAACCGGCAGAACCGGCCCGAAGATTTCCTCCTGCAGCGCGCGCATGTCGTCGCTGGGCTCGAGGATCAGGGTCGGCGGCATGCGGTGGGCCGGTTGCTGGGAGAGGTTCTCTCCTGCCGGATTGATTTCGACGACGCGGGCGCCCTTGGCCCTGGCGTCGTCGACCAGGCCCTGCACGCGGTCATAATGACGGGCATTGACGATCGAAGTGTAATCAGGATTGTCCTTCAGCGTCGGATACATCGCACCGACCGCCGCGACCGCATGTTCGACAAAGGCTTCGACGCTTTCCTCAGGCACGTAGACATGATCCGGAGCCAGGCAGATCTGGCCGGCGTTCAGCGTCTTGACGGTCATGACACGGCGCGCCGCGTCTGCGATATTGGCCGAACGGCCGACGATGACGGGCGACTTGCCGCCGAGTTCGAGCGTCAGAGGCGTGAGGTTTTCCGCCGCGGCCCGCATGACCTGATGGGCAATCGCCGTGCCGCCGGTGAAGATCAGATGGTCGAAGGCGAGCGAGGTGAAAGCGGTGCCGGTCGCCGGTCCGCCCTGCACCACCGCAATTTCCGTTTCGTCGAAGGAGCGGGCAACGAGTTCGGCCATCAGCGCGGCCGAAGCCGGCGTCACCTCCGACGGCTTGATCATGGCTCGGTTGCCGGCGGCGAGAATGCCCGCAAGCGGGGCAAGGGCGAGCTGATACGGGAAATTCCAGGGGCTCAGGATGCCGACCACCCCCTTCGGCTGATAGACTACCTCGGCAACAGCGTCCGGGAACAATGCCTCGTGCTGCTCGGGTCTCAGCCATTCTGCAAGATGAGCCTTGGCATATTTGAGCGAACCGACGCAGGTGAAGACGTCGAGAAGCAGGCTCGCCTCGACGCTGCGACTTCCGAAATCCTCCGAGAGAGCCGCCGCAATCGCATCCTTATGATCGACGAGAAGGGCGACGACACGGTCGATGCGATTAATGCGGGTCCCGATATCAGGCGGCCCCTCCTTGAGGAAGGACGCCCGTTGCCGGGCAAGCAGCGCCTTCATGGCGTCAGCACCGGTATCGGTGGCGATTGGGGTGACGGTGTTCATTCGTTCCTCCCTTAAAACGATGTCAGGCGGCCGGCTGGCGCACGACCGGTTTCAGCACAACGCCTCTTTCCGAGTCCTCCACCGCGCGGTTGATGTCGGCGAAATCGTAGAAGCTGACGAGCCTGTCGAACGGGAAGCGCCCTTGGCGATGAAGGTCGATCAACAAGGGGATCAGCACGTCGGGATTGGAATCGCCCTCGACGATGCCGCGCACCCGGCGTCCGCCGGACAGGATATGGGTGAGATCGAGCGTCAACGTTGCACCGTGAGGCGAGGCCCCGACGATGCCGCATGTGCCGCGCGGCGCCAACACCCGCACGCACTGGTCGATGACGGCGGGCACACCGGAGGCATCGATCGAATAGTCGACGCCAGCACCGGTCAGCGCCATGATCGCGGCGGCCGCGTCGCACGCCTTGCCATTGACGATGTCGGTCGCCCCGAATTCCGCTGCAAGCGCCAGCCGCGTCTCGTTGACGTCGACGGCGATGATCCGTGACGCACCGACGACCCGCGCCGCCATCACGGCGGCCAGACCAACAGAGCCCATGCCGAAAACTGCAAGTATTTTTCCAGGCTTGACGCTGAGGGCATTCATCACCGCGCCGGCGCCGGTCTGGATACCGCAGGCGAGCGGGCCAAGCAGCGCCAGATCCGCATCTCTCGGCACTTTCACGATATTGCGTTCATGGCAGAGCGCGTGGCTTGCGAAGGACGATTGTCCGAAAATGTTGCCATGAATACGCTCTCCTTCGCATGAGAGCCCGCTCGAACCGTCGGCGCGCGCACCGAAGAAGTTGCGCGGGAAGAACTCGTGGCAGTAGGTTTCTTCATGATCGTTGCAGCTCGGGCAATGACCGCAGGAATTGAAGGTCATAACCACGTGATCGCCCGGGACCACCTTGGCAACGCCCGGCCCGACACGTTCGACGATGCCGGCGCCCTCGTGGCCGAGCACGACCGGCTGCGGCACCGGCAGATGCTGGTCCCGCATGACGATATCGGTATGGCAAACGCCGGTCGCTATGACGCGAACCAGGATTTCCCCCTCGCGCGGCTCCTCCAGATCGAGACTTTCCAATGAAAACGGCATATGCGGCGCACGCGCCACCGCGGCATGAATCTTCATTCTATCCCCCTCCCGAGATCAATCCGCGCCCTCAGCCGCGCTTGTAGGCGCCGAGCCCCGGCTGATAGGTCTTGTCGTCGAGGAACTGCTTCAGCCCCTCATCGCGCCCTTTGGTCTTGTCGAGAAACAACATCTGCTCCAACTTGGCGTAGATGTAATCGTCGGCGAGATCCCACGGCAGGTTGCGCACCCGCTTATAGGTGTCCTTGGCGGCCTTCAGCGTCACCGGGTTCTTTTCGAGCAGGCTCGCGCAAATCTTGCGAACCCGGTTTTCGAGCTCGGCGAGCGGCACGGCCTCGTTGACGAGACCCATTTCGGCAGCCTTGCGCCCGCCGAAGAGTTCGCCGGTCATGATGTAGTAGAGGGCGTCGCGATGGCGCATCACCTCGGCCACCGCACGGGTGACATTGCCACCCGGCAAGATGCCCCAATTGATCTCGGAAAGGCCGAAATTCGCCTCCTCGGCGGCGATGGCAAGGTCGCAGGAAACGAGCGGTGTGAAGGCGCCGCCGAAGCACCAGCCATTGACCATGGCGATCGTCGGCTTTTCGAAATACATCAGCCGACCCCACCAGCCGCCGGACTGGCGCCGCGCCTTCAATGTGGCATCGCGCGGCTTGTCGTCATTGTCGCGAAAGTATTCCTTGAGATCCATTCCGGCGGACCAGGACTCGCCGGCGCCGCGCAGGACGAGCACGCCGCAGCGCTCATCGCCCTCGAGCTCGTCGAGCACCTCCAGCATCCGTGCATTCAAGGCCGGATTCATCGCATTGCGCTTTTCCGGTCGGTTGAGAGTCACGAAAGCGATGCCGTTATCGAACTCGACCAGAACCGGCGATTGGTCTTCAGTCATGAGGTCACTCCATTGGTTTCGGCGTGATTGCCGAGGGCCGTTTCATCAGGCCTGTCGTTGACGGGTTTCGTCGGCATGAAGCTGGCGCAGAACATGTTTCTGCACCTTGCCGGAGGCGGTGCGGGGAACGGCTTCGACGAAGAGGATGTGCGCCGGGCGCTTGAAGGCGGCGAGCTTCGCCGCGCAATGGCCGGCAATCGCCTCGCCCGTCACCACGGCACCCGGCCGCAGCACGACATAGGCAACGCCGCATTCTCCCCACCTGTTGTCGGGAAAGCCGACGACCGCGACGTCGAGGATATCGGGATGGCTTGCGAGTACGGCCTCGACTTCGGCCGGATAGACATTCTCACCGCCGCTGATATACATATCCTTCAGCCGGTCGACGATGCGATAGAAGCCGTTTGCTTCGCACCGGCCGAGATCGCCGGTACGGTACCAGCCATCGGTGAAGGCGTCGGCGGTTTCCGCAGGCTTGTTCCAGTAGCCCGGCGTCACCGCCGGTCCACGCAGCCAGAGTTCGCCGATCTCGCCGCGGCCAACGTCGTGGCCACCCTCGCCGACAATGCGGATGTCGACCAATGGTGCGGGAAGACCGACGCTGCCAAGATTGTCCTGCACCGCGCGCCGGTCGATCGGCACATGCAGCACCGTTCCGGCCTCGCTCATGCCGTAACCGTTGACCAGTACAACGCCGTCATCGAGATAGCTTTCGATCAGCGCCTGCGTCAGCGGCGCGCCGCCGACGAAGAGCGCCTGCAGGCCAGAGAGAGCCGCGGCGCTATAGGCGGGATCGTTGCGCAGAGCGAGGGCGATCTGCGGCACGGCGAAATAATGGGTGACGGCACGCTCACGCAAGACGGCCAGCGTACGCGCCGGAGTGAAGCGGTCGCAGATGACGAGCGTACCACCCAGCATCAATGTGGTTCGAGCCACGGCAATGAGCCCGATCGTGTGGAAGAACGGCAGATCGCACAAAGCGACCGATGCCGGCCCGATCTCTCCGACGAAGGAAAAATTGATGGCGGCAAAGAAAGCATTGCGGCCGGTAATGACGACGCCCTTCGGCCGCCCTGTCGTGCCCGAGGTGTAGAGAAGGACGCACGCCCGATCGGCATCTCCGGACACCGGATCGGCGGAGGCGCTCGCCTCGATGCGGCCCGCAAGCCCGGCTGGGCCATCTGCCGTCGAGATCACCGCCATGTCAGGATCGGTATCGGCAAGGGTCGCCGCAACAGCCGAAAACTCCTCGTCGCAGACCAGGAGCGCCGGCGCGCAATCGGCAAGGATCGGCAGCAGTTCGGCGGCGCCGAGACGCCAGTTGAGCGGCACATAAACGGCGCCGACGCGCTGGCAGGCAAAAGCCAGCACGATCGAATCGATCGAGTTGCGCGCCAGCATGGCGATCCGCGCCCCGTCCCGGCGCGCTCCGAGCATATCATCGAGGAAACCGGCGCATCGGGCGATCCGCATATCGAGCTCGGCATAGGTAAGCTCCCGGCCGGTCGCGATCTCGAACAGGGCCTGTCGATCCGGCGCGACACGGGCGCGGTAAAGGATGGGATCATCCGCCACCAGTCCGCAATCGACGGACGAAGACTTTCCGGAAAGGCAATGCGCCATTTTTCCTCCCGTGCCAGCCGCTCCTCCGCGGCCGACAAATTTGTATGTAACACATACTAATATTTTTTTAGGAGGATGCAAGAGGCTGCTCGCCGCAAATCCATCCACTCCGACAAGCTCTGGGAAATCTTCGGGGCGGATATTGACTAACCTGCTGATTTTGATGGTTATGGCGCCTTGACTGGGCGAGAATGAATAATGGCCGGAAAACCACCGCAGGATGATTTTGAGAGCGAGGATGTTCCGGCGACCCCGTCACTCGACGTCGGCCGGCTTGGCAATCTCCTCGGTTTTCATCTGCGTATGGCGCACGTCGCGATCTACCGCGACTTCGCTGAAACCATGGAGGAGCTGGGGCTGACGCAAAAACAGCTCGCGGTGATGGAACTGCTTGCAGTCAATGCCGGTGCATCGCAGATCGACCTTGCCAATACGCTCGGCACCGACCGCGCGACCATGATGGCCCTCGTCAACCGGCTCGCAGGCCGCGACCTCATCGAGCGCCGCCCTTCAGCTACGGACCGGCGCCGCCAGGAACTGCATCTGACGATGGCCGGTCACGCCATGCTCGCGCGGGCGCGCAAGCTGATCGATGCGCACGAACAGCGTTTCATCGACCGGTTTTCGCAAGATGAAATGGATGCTCTGCTGGCTGCGCTGAAGCGGATATATAAGCGCGACTGAAACCCGCTTCCGCCCTTTGCCGGCTTGCCAGAGCAGAACAGGAGCCTTGGCAACTCCGGCGAAGCAATGCGCGCAGACCTAAGGCCAGTCCGCATAACCCGAGGAGAGCATACTGTTTTCCGAGCCGGCGGAAGCGCGGGCGATCTCTCTGTAGCCCGCAGGGGAAAGGCCGGTCCTGCGCTTGAAGAAATGGCTGAAATAGGTCGGGTCGCGGAAGCCGAGGCTGTCGGAGATTTCCTGGATGTTGCGGGCCGAGCGCTCCAATCTCAGCTTTGCCTCCTGCACCACGCGCTCGTGCAGAAGCTGGATCGGCGAGCGGCCGAGCGTCCTTTGACAGATCGAATGCAGCCGGTCGGCGGTGACGCCCAATTCCGCGGCATAGTCGCTGATCGGCCGGTGCTGGCGGAAACCGGCCTCGACCAGCTGGCGATAGCGCTGCAGGATCGATCCAGTTTCGCCCTGCCCACGCGGCTCACTTCTTTCGCCGTCGCTGCCGCGCCACAGCGTCATCAGGATCAGCCTGAGATAGGCCGAGACCACCATCCAGGAGGCCCGGGAGGGATCGCCGAGTTCCCGCACGAAGCCCGAAATCAATGGACCGATTTCGGCCACCAGCAAGGGATCCCGTGCCTCGACCAGCTTGCGCTGCTCGATGAGGAGGCGCAGCGAGTAGGATTCCACCTTGTCGCCGATCGCGTCGACCATGATCTGCGCCGAGGCGCCGATGAGATGGGCGGCACTCCCGGCAGCAATCGACAGATCGCAGCGTGCCTGCGGCGGTAGGAAGGCAAGCAGCGGCCCGTGCAGCGGCCGATCTTCGCCGCTCTCGAAATGAAGCTCGGCGGCGCCTTCGCCGAGAAGCAGGAAATGATGGAAATCGGCATAGAGCCCTTTTTGCAGACGGATGCGCCGATGCGACAGCGACGGCGCGTGCCACTCGCCCCTGGCATAGTGATGAATGCCTCCGTCCGTGGCCAAAGCCGCTCCTCCGCTTCTGTCAAATAGTGCCGCAATCGCCAGATAATGACAATATTAACCCAATAAATCGCATTCCATCCGCCATCGATCGGCGTAACCTTCTCGTCATCAGCCTTTGGGAGGAGGCATTTCATCAGACGCACGAACGCTTAAGCGGCCTCTAGGCCGTCGCGTCCGCTCGTCTTTTCCCGTGGCAATAATGCAGGCGTCAGCACTTGGCGCCAGCATGTGACGAATGGGTGAAACCGTGTTTTCGGCAAAGCTGATGATCAACAACGAGGCGATGGATGCGTCCGAGGGGGCCACCTTCGAACGCATCGATCCGCTGACCGGCGACGTCGCGACGATCGCTTCGGCAGGATCCGTCGCCGACATGAGGCGGGCTGCCAATGCCGCCGCTGCCGCCTTTCCCGATTGGTCGCAGACCGGCCCGGGCGAACGGCGCAGGCTGCTCAACGCCGCCGCCGAACTTCTCGATGCCCGTTCGCCGGAACTGATTGCCGCCATGACCGGCGAAACCGGCGCCACGAGGCAATGGGCGGCGATCAATTGCCGGCTCGGCGCCGATATTTTCCGCGAGGCGGCGGCGATGACCACGCAAATTTCGGGTGAACTCATTCCATCGGGCATTCCCGGAAACCTTGCCATGGCGGTGCGCCAGCCGGCCGGCGTCTGCGTCGGCATCGCGCCCTGGAACGCGCCCATTATTCTCGGCACCCGCGCCGTCGCCATGCCGCTTGCCTGTGGCAACACCGTCATCCTGAAAGCCTCCGAACTCTGCCCGAAGACCCACGGCCTGATCGGCGACATCCTCCGCGACGCCGGCTTTCCCCGCGGCGTCGTCAACGTCGTCTCCAATGCGCCGAGCGATGCCGCCGCCGTCGTTGATGCCCTGATCGCCCATCCGGCTGTGCGCCGCATCAACTTCACCGGCTCCACCCGTGTCGGCAGGATCATCGCGGAAAGCGCGGCACGGCATCTGAAGCGCTGCCTGCTCGAACTCGGCGGCAAGGCACCATTCATCGTTCTTGCCGACGCCGATATCGACGAGGCAGTGGGTGCCGCCGCCTTCGGCGCCTTCATGAACCAGGGCCAGATCTGCATGTCCACAGAGCGGATCATCCTGATGGACGAGATCGCCGATAATTTCGTCGGCAAATTCCGGGCGAAGGCCGAGACCCTCGTCGCGGGCCATCCCGGGGACGGCAATACGCCGCTCGGCACGCTGATCAACGCCGAAGCGGCGCGCCGCGTGAAGTCGCTCGTCGAGGATGCCCTGCAGAAGGGCGCGGCGCTCGTCTGCGGCGGCCGGCCCAACGGCACGCTGATGGATGCGACCGTCATCGATCACGTGACGCCTGCCATGCGCATCTACCGCGAGGAAAGTTTTGGGCCGGTCGCGGCGATCGTCCGGGTCGGCAGCGTCGACGAGGCGGTGACGGTTGCCAACGACAATGAATACGGGCTCTCGGCGGCGGTTTTCAGCGCCGACATCAATGCGGCGATGGCTGTTGCCATGCGGCTTGAATCCGGCATCTGCCACATCAACGAGGCCACGGTTTCCGACGAGCCGCAAATGCCGTTCGGGGGCGTCAAATCAAGCGGCTACGGCCGCTTCGGCGGCAAGGCCGCAATCGATGAATTCACCGAGCTCAGATGGATCACCATGGCATCGGGAAAACGACACTACCCGATCTGACTTCAGATCGGGATGAACATAGGGAACGGGCTGGGAGGCCCGCATCAGGAGGAGGAACGATTTCATGAACGGCATTTTCCGCAACGGCAAACTCAACGCGGCAACTCTCACCCGCCGCTCTTTCATCGCATCGGCTGCCGCAGGCGGTGCGGCGCTGGCGCTTTCCGGCCGCACGGCTTTTGCCCAAGGCGGTACGCTGAAGGTCGGCTTCATCAGCCCGCGCACCGGCCCTCTCGGCGGCTTCGGCGAGACCGACGGCTATGTGCTGGAACTGGCGCGCAAGGCGCTGGCGAACGGCCTGCAGGCGGGCGGCAAGACCTGGAAGGTGGAGATACTCGACCAGGACACCCAGTCAGATCCCTCCCGCGCCGGGCAACTGGCGAAAGACCTGATCAACAATGAGGCGATCGACCTGATGCTCGCCGTCTCGACGCCCGAAACCATCAATCCGGTGGCCGATGCCTGCGAGGCGGCAGGCATTCCCTGCCTTTCCACGGTCATGCCCTGGGAAGCCTGGTATTTTGGCCGCGGCGCCAAGCCCGGCGCGCCCTCGCCCTTCAAATGGACCTATCATTTCGGCTTCGGCGTCGAAGAGTTCCACAAGGCCTATGTCTCGCAGTGGAGCCTGATCGAGACCAACAAGAAGGTCGGCGTCATGTATCCGAACGATGCCGACGGCAATGCGATCCGCGCCCATCTGGCTCCGGCACTTGCCAAGGCGGGCTTCACCATTGTCGACCCAGGCGCCTATGAAACCGGAACCACCGATTTTTCGGCGCAGATCGCTCTCTTCCGGCAGGAGGGTGTGGAGATCTTCAACTCCTTTCCGATCCCGCCCGATTTCGCCGCCTTCTGGCGTCAGGCGGCACAGCAGGGCCTGACCCAGCAGATCAAGATCTGCCAGGTCGCGAAAACCGGCCTCTTTCCATCCGACATCGAGGCGCTCGGCGATCTCGGCCTCAACATCGGCAGCGCCGCCTACTGGCACAAGGCCTTCCCTTACAAATCGACGCTGACCGGCGTCTCCGGAACCAAACTTGCCGACGGCTATGAAACGGCCAGCGGCAAGCAGTGGACGCAGCAGCTCGGCGCCAGCCTGGCGCTGCTCGATGCCGGCTTCGATGCGCTGAAGGCGAGCACCGACGTCAAGAGCAAGGAGGCGGTCGCCAAGGCGCTCGCCACGCTGAAAACCACGACGATCGCCGGCAAGGTCGACTTCACTAGCGGTCCCGTCGCCAATGTTTCTCCCGGGCCGATCATCGGTACGCAGTGGGTGAAGGCGCCGGAGGGCTCGAAATTCGCGCTCGACTACGTCGTCACCGAAAACGCCACCGATCCCAATGTCCCGGTCGGCGCCAAGCTGACCGCCTACAACGGATAACAGCAGTGCAGAGGCAAGAAGCGCAAAGACGGCCGGGGGAAGCTTTTCTCTCGGCCAAGGGGATCCACAAGCGGTTCGGCGCGCTTGTCGTGCTGGAGAACCTGGATTTCTCCATGGGCGACGGCGAGGCGGTCGGCATCGTCGGGCCGAACGGCGCGGGCAAGACGACGTTGCTCAGCGTGCTCGCCGGCGCCTCCCCGCCGAGTGCGGGAACCGTCGTCTTCGACGGCGCCGACGTCACCAACCGGACGGCGGCGGAGCGCTGCCGTTCCGGGCTCGTGCGGACGCATCAGATTCCCAAGCCCTTTGGCGGCATGACCACCTTCGAAAATGTCTTCGTCGCCGCCTCGCACGGCAATGCGGCAAGCCGGGACGAGGCCTATGAGCGTGTGGTGGATTCGCTGTCGCTCTGCGGCATGCTCGGCGTGGCTAACCGTTCCGCCGACACGCTCGGCCTGCTCGACCGCAAACGCCTGGAGCTTGCCCGTGCGCTCGCCACGCAGCCGAGGCTGCTGTTGCTCGACGAGATCGGCGGCGGCCTGACCGATGGCGAGGCGAGCGAACTCGTCGAAACCATCCTGGAATTGCGCCGCCGCGGCATCGGCATCGTCTGGATCGAGCATATCGTCCATATCCTGCTGCAGGTGGCGGAACGGCTGATCTGCATGGATGCCGGCCGGATCATCGCCGACGGCGAACCGAAGACTGTCATGAGCGATGCGGAAGTGGTCAAGGCCTATCTTGGAGGGGCGCCCGCATGAGCCTGCTTTCCATCGACAATCTCGACGTCCGCCACGGCCTGCTGCAGGCGGTGCGCGGGGTCAGTTTCGACCTGGCCAAGGGCGAGGTGCTGGCGCTGGTCGGCGCCAATGGCGCCGGCAAGACGACGCTGCTGAGATCGATCGCCGGCGCCCACCTGCCCGCCGCCGGCCGCGTTCTTCTCGGCGATGAAGACCTGGCTGCAGTCCCCTCCCACAAGCGGATCGCCAAGGGCATCGCCCTGGTCCCGGAAGGCCGGCGCCTGTTTGCGCAGATGACCGTCGAAGAGAACCTGCTTCTCGGCAAGAGCTGCGGGCGCAAGGGCGAGTGGAACATCGACCGTGTGCTCGACGCTTTTCCGAACCTGAAACCCCGCCGGCACGCCAAGACCGGGCACCTCTCCGGCGGGGAGCAGCAGGCGACCGCCATCGGCCGGGCGCTGATGAGCAATCCCGATATTCTTCTCTTGGACGAGGTCTCGCTAGGGCTTTCGCCTCTCGTCGTCGACCGCGTCTATACCCAGCTGCAGGCGCTCCTGACTTCGGGAACAACGATCGTGCTGGTCGAGCAGGATCTTGGCCGCGCCATGAGGGTCGCCGGCCGGGTCATCTGCATGCTGGAAGGCCGCATCGTGCTCGACAGGCCGGCAGCCGCCGTCACCCGCGACGAAGTCACCAAGGCCTATTTCGGACTGCACCGGACAGCCGGCGAAAGGAGCGCATCATGATCAACACCCTGATCCAGGGCCTCCTGCTCGGCGGTTATTACGCCGTCATCGCCTGCGGCCTGTCCTTCATGTTCTCCGTCATGCGGATCATCAATCTCGCCCATGGCAGCCTGGCGGTCGCCGCCGCCTACGGGCTGTGGCTGCTCGCCGCCAAAGCCGGCATCCCGCCTTTTGCCGGCCTGCTGATCGTGCTGCCCGTCATGGCGGTGATCGGTTGGCTGCTGCAGCGCTTCATCCTCGAACGCAGCGCCCGCGGCGGCGCGCTGCTGCCGATTCTCACGACCTTCGGCCTGTCGATCGTCATCGACAATCTGCTGTTCGAACAGTTCGGCGCCGACACACGCTCGCTCGCGCCCTTCATCGGTAATCTCTCCTACGCATCCTGGCAGCTGCCCGGCCACATCTTCGTCGGCGAGCTTGCCGTGATGATGATGGTTACGGCGATCCTCATTCTCGGCGGGCTGCAGTTCTTCCTCGGCCGCTTTGCGCTCGGCCGCGCCATTCGCGCCACCGCCGAAGATCCCGATACGGCAGGGCTCGTCGGCATCGATGCGCGCAGGGTGAATGCGGTCGCCACCGCCATTACCATGGTCACGATCGGCATCGCCGGCGCCTTTCTCGGCATGCGGGCGACCTTCAGTCCCTATGCCGGCGGCCCGCAGCTGCTCTTTGCCTTCGAGGCCGCGGTCATCGGCGGAGCGGGATCGCTCTGGGGCACGCTTGCCGGCGGCATCGTCCTCGGCCTTGCCCAATCGCTCGGCGCGCAATTGCATCCCCAGGGCTTCCTGATCGGCGGCCATGCCGTGTTCCTGCTGGTGCTTTTCATCCGGCTGTCCCGCTCCCGCCCGCTGGTTCTCGACAAGATCGCAGCGCTTCTGAAACCCCGCGCCCTCCTCAACCCTCGCGCACGCCATCGGAGCCCGACATGACATTCGTCGCCAACGGAATATCGATCGAGCGCTGGACGACCTCGTCGCGGGTGGCGCTTGGCTCCATGGCCGCGGTGTTTGCGCTGCTGATCCTCGCCCCCGCCGTGCTTGGTGCCGGTGCGATCGACCGGATGACCGCCCTGTTCATCTATGTGATCCTGGCCGCCATGTGGAATGCGCTTGCCGGTTTCGGCGGGCTGGTCTCGGTCGGCCAGCAGGTGTTTTTCGGCCTCGGCGCCTATTTCACCATTCGGCTCGCCGATGCGGGGCTCGATCCCTTCGTCTCGGTCTTTGCCGCGGCGATCGTGATCGGCGCGCTGTCGATCCCGCTTTCGCTGTTCATGCTGCGGCTGAAGGGCGGCGAGTTTGCGATCGGCATGTGGGTCGTGGCCGAACTCGCGCATCTGCTCGTCAATCTCGACCGGCTGATCCAGGGGGAAACGGGAACCTCGCTGATTTCGCTCAACGTCTATGACAGCGGCACGCGGCGGGCGGCGATCTATTGGCTTGCCCTCACGTCCATGGCTGCCTTGCTCGGCGCGCTCTTCATGCTGATGCGCAGCCGCGCGGGTGCGGCGATGCAGGCGACCCGCGACAATGAGGAGGCGGCGGCCTCGGTCGGCGTGCGGGTGACCGCCACCAAGCGGCTGCTCTTCGTACTCGCCGCCTTCGGCATCGCCATCGCCGGCGGCTTGTGGCTGGCGACCGCCACGACCTTCCAGCCGAAAACCTATTTCAGCGTCCAGTGGACGGCCTACATGATCTTCATGGTGCTGGTCGGCGGGATCGGCAGGTTCGAGGGCGCGATCCTCGGCGCCATCCTGTTCTTCGTCATCGAGACTTTCTTCGGCAGCGCCGGCGTCTGGTATCTGATCGGGCTTGGCGCCACCGCGCTGATCTTCTCGCTCTATCTGCCGCGCGGCCTTTGGGGCGAAGTCGAGCGCCGCTTCGATTTCCAGCTTCTGCCCGTCGGCTACCGGCTGAAACTGCCCGGGCCGACGAAAATCAAATGGGAAGAATGAACCTACCTGCTTCCCGTTTTCTTGCGAAAGGTGAAATCCATGCTTTTTGGTAAAACAATCCTGGTGACCGGCGTCGCCTCCGGCATCGGCGCCCGGACGGCGGAACTGGCCGGCCAGATGGGCGCCGAGGTCATCGGCGTCGACGTGCGCGAACCGGCAAATGCAAGTGCCGCCTTCATCAAAGGCGATCTCTCCACGCCATCGGGCGTTGCCGAGATTGTCGCGCAGCTGCCGTCGCGTCTCGATGCGCTCGCCAATGTCGCCGGCCTTTCCGGCAATACCGGCGTCGTCTCGACGCTCGCCGTCAATTTCTACGGGCTGCGCGCCCTGTCGGAAGCCGTGGCACCCCGCCTGCGCGAAGGCGGCGCCATCGTCAACGTCGCCTCGATCGCCGGTTACGGCTGGCGCGCCAATCTCGAGCGGGCCAAATCGCTGACCTCGATCGAAGGCTTTCCAGATGTGGCGGCCGTTGCCGCCGAACATGGCCTCAAGGACGAGCAGGGTTATCCGCTCTCCAAGGAGCTGCTGCTGCTCTGGACCATGCGCGCCGCCCACCAGCCCCTGTTCAAGAACCGCGGCATCCGCGTCAATGCGGTGAGCCCCGGGCCGGTGGAAACGCCGATCCTCAAGCAGTTCCGCGCCGTGCTCGGCGACGCCAGGGTCGACAGCGACATCACCCGCGTCGGCCGCGCCGGCACATCAGCCGATATCGCGCCCGCCGTGCTCTTCCTCTGCTCGGATGGCGGACGCTGGATCAATGGCGCCAATCTTGCCGCCGACGGCGGCCTCGAAGCATCGATCAATGCCGAGGTTCTCGGCTTCTAGTTCTTTCTCAAGGAGACACACGATGAATATTTCCCTGCTCATAAACGGCGCCGACCGGGCCGCCACCAGCGGCCGGACCTATGACCGGATCGACCCCTTCACCGAAAAGCTTGCGAGCCGCGCGGCCGCCGCGAGCCTCGAGGATGTCGCTGCGGCCGTCGACGCCGCTTCCGCCGCCTTCGGCGCCTGGTCGAAGACCGGGCCCGGCCAGCGCCGCGCCATCCTGATGAAGGCCGCCGACATCATGGATTCGAAAGCGGCCGAATTTACCCGGCTGATGATCGAGGAAACCGGCGCCACCGCGCCCTGGGCCGGCTTCAACGTCATGCTCGCCGCCAACATTCTGCGCGAGGCGGGCGCGATGACGACGCAAATTTCAGGCGAAATCATCCCGTCCGACAAACCCGGATCGCTTTCCATGGGCGTTCGCCAGGCGGCCGGCGTGTGCCTCGCAATCGCGCCGTGGAATGCGCCCGTCATCCTCGCCACCCGCGCCATCGCCATGCCGATCGCCTGCGGCAACACCGTCATCCTCAAGGCATCCGAACAATGCCCGGGCACGCACCGGCTGATCGCCACGGCGCTGACCGAAGCCGGCCTGCCGGCCGGCGTCATCAATGTTCTGACCAATGCGCCGGAGGATGCGCCTGAGATCGTCAACGCACTGATCGCCCATCCGGCCGTCAGGCGCGTCAACTTCACCGGCTCGACCAAGGTCGGCAGGATCATTGCCGAGACCTGCGGCAAATATCTCAAGCCCGCCTTGCTCGAGCTCGGCGGCAAGGCGCCGCTGGTCATTCTCGACGACGCCGATATCGACGGCGCCGTCAATGCCGCGATCTTCGGCGCCTTCATGCATCAGGGCCAGATCTGCATGTCGACCGAGCGGATCATCGTCGACACGGCGATCGCCGATCAGTTCGTCGCCAAACTGGTCGCCCGCGCCAGCCAGCTGCCGGCCGGCGACCCGCGCGGCCATGTCGTTCTCGGTTCACTGATCAGCCTCGACGTCGCCAGGAAAATGGAGGAGCTGATCACCGATGCCACCGCCAAGGGCGCAAAACTCGTGGCCGGCGGCAAGCGCTCCGGCACCGTGGTCGAGGCGACGCTGCTCGATCACGTCACCCCCGACATGCGCGTCTATGCGGAGGAATCCTTCGGCCCGGTCAAGCCGATCATTCGCGTCGCCGGCGAGGAGGAAGCAATCCGCATCGCCAACGACACAGAATACGGCCTGTCATCCGCCGTCTTCAGCCGCAACATCCAGCGGGCGATGGCGGTTGCAGCCCGCATCGAATCCGGTATCTGCCACATCAACGGCCCGACGCTGCACGATGAAGCGCAAATGCCCTTCGGCGGCGTCAAGGGCAGCGGCTACGGCCGCTTCGGCGGCAAGGCAGCGATTGCCGAATTCACCGACCTACGCTGGATCACGGTGGAGGATTCTGCCCAGCACTATCCCTTCTGAGGGGGCAGGCGCGCCCAGCGAATTTTCCGAGGTAGCGAGCGCGCCATTTCAATGCCGTGGTAGGTGACCTGGCGCGATGCTGTCTCAAACCTGATGTCAGCGAATTCCAGTGTCGACCTGGCTGTCACCGGCGAGCGCCGCATCAGGACACGAACTCGCGCAATCGGCTCGCTAGAGCGACGGCGTCTCTTCCAGCAATTCGCGGACGAAATCGAACATGCCGTGGCGGCGGTCACGGCGCAGGCGTTCGGCCTTGACGATCGACTGGACGGCGTCGAAGGCGGTGTTGAGATCGTCATTGACGATGACATAATCATATTCGCGCCAGTGGGCAATCTCGGCGCGGCTGTTGGCCAGACGCGTCTGAATGACCGCCTCGGAATCCTCGGCACGGCGATGCAGTCGCGACTGGAGCTCCGTCATGGTCGGCGGCAGCACGAAGATCGAGACGACGTCGGCCGACATCTTCTCCTGTAACTGCTGGGCGCCCTGCCAATCGATATCGAAGAGCATATCGCGACCTTCGGCCATGGCCTGCTCGACCGGCTCGCGCGGCGTACCGTAGAAATTGCCATGCACTTCGGCCCATTCGAGCAGTGCGTCGCTATCGCGCAAACGCTCGAACTCGCGCACGCTTTTGAAATGGTAATGCACGCCTTCGACCTCGCTCGGGCGGCGTTGGCGCGTGGTGACGCTGACGGAGAGGCCGATATGCTTGTCGGTCTCCAGAAGCGTGCGCGCAATTGTGGACTTGCCGGCGCCGGATGGCGACGAAATTACAAGCATCAGACCGCGACGGGCGATCTGTACGGGCGAGGATTTCGCCGGTTTCATGTCCTACTCCAAATTCTGGACCTGCTCGCGGAACTGGTCGATCACGACTTTCAGTTCGATGCCGGCGGCAGTGACCGCCGAGGCATTCGACTTGGAGCAGATGGTATTCGATTCTCGGTTAAATTCCTGTGCAAGGAAGTCCAGCCGGCGCCCGGCAGGCCCGCCTTTCTCCAGGAGATCGCGCGCGGCGGCGATATGTGCCTTCAGGCGATCGATTTCTTCGCGCAGATCCGCCTTCGTCGCCAATAAAGCGGCCTCGGCGTGCAGCCGGTCACGGTCGAGGGCGGCCATGCCGTCCATCAGCAAGGCGACCTGTGCCGCAAGCCTAGCCGCGATCTCAGCCGGCGAACGTGAGGAATCCATCTCGATCGTCCGGGTCAGACCCTCGATCGTCGCGACGTGATCGAGAAGGATGCGGGAGAGCGCCGCCCCTTCCTGTGCGCGCATTGCCTTGAGATCGGCAAGCGCGGCGAGCAGGCCGGCAATAATTTCTGCGTCACGGGCGGCAAGCGCCTCCTCGCCATCCTCGCCTTCACGGAACTCCACGATGCCGCGCACGAGAAGCAGCGTATCGAGCTTCAACGGCGCAGGATCGATCACGTCAACCAGTTGCTCGCGCATGGCAAGCACGGCAGCGAGCGCCTCTTTGTTCAGCACCGCCTCGAAACGGTTCTCGTCGGCAGTGACCGATAGGGATGCCTGCAGGTTGCCGCGGCTGAAGGTTTCGCCGGCAAGGCGGCGGACCTCCGCCTCCATGCGTTCGAGGCCGGGCGGCAGGCGCAGGCGCAGGTCGAAACCCTTGCCATTCACCGAGCGCAGCTCCCATGCCCAGCGCCAGCGGCCGCTCGATCCCTCGCGCCGCGCAAAACCGGTCATGGACTGCAAAGCCATCCGAGCCTCCCGAAAACTGTCAATTGATCTTCTTTTTCTTCGGCGGCACGACAGTCGCGCCGTTGTCGCCCGGCTGCTCTTCCGGCTGGCCGTCGACGGCGATGTTCGGATCCGAACCCTTGTCGGCCTCGAGCTTGCGCCAGCGCTTGACGTTGGCATTGTGCTCCTCGAGCGTCGCGGCAAAGACGTGGCCGCCGGTGCCGTCGGCGACGAAATAGAGATCCTGGGTCTTCCAAGGGTTGGCAACGGCTTCCAGCGCATCCTTGCCGGGATTGGCGATCGGCGTCGGCGGCAGGCCCTTGATGACATAGGTATTGTAAGGCGTGTCCCGCTTCAGGTCCGACTGGTAGATCGGCCGGTCGGCTGGTTTTCCCTGCCCACCGAACAGCCCATAGATGATCGTCGGATCCGACTGCAGACGCATGCCCTTGCCAAGCCGGTTCAGGAAAACGGAGGCGACATGGGCACGTTCGTCTGGAATACCGGTCTCCTTTTCGACGATCGAAGCGAGGGTCACGAATTCCTCTTTGGATCGCAGCGGCAGCGAGGCGTCGCGCTTATCCCAGATCTGATCGACGAGCTTCTGCTGCGCAGCCGCCATTTGCTCGATGATTTCCGAGCGCTTGGTGCCGCGCGAGAATTTGTAGGTGTCCGGACGCAGGCTGCCTTCTGCCGGCAACGCGGCCGGCAGGTCGCCCTCCAGGACCGGATCCTGCAGCATGCGGTCGAACATCTGGCGGACCGTCAGGCCTTCCGGAAAGGACACCGAATAGAGGATGGACTTGCCCGATTTCAGCAGCTCCATGATATCGCTCATGGAGGCTCTCGCCTTGATCTCATATTCGCCGGCCTTCAGGCTCTCGCCGGCGGAAAGATGAGTCGCCGTCAGATATCGGAAAATACGGGCGTCGGAGATGATCGCGTTGCGCTCGAGGTTCGTGGCGATTTCCGCCAGACCCGCACCGTTGCGGACGATGAAATTGGTGTTGGTCTGCAGCGGGCCCGGGCTCTGATAGGTCGAGGTCGCGTAGTAGAAGCCGATGACGGCGAGGACGCAGACCAGCACCGTCATTGTCATGATGAAGTTCAGGAAAAGAACGATCTGGCTGCGGGCGTTCCTGGAGCGTTTCGGCGGCTCCGGAACACGTTCCGGACGCAGGGCTTCGCTCGGCGACTTCGGGATGATCGGTCCCTTCTGCGCCTGGGTGTCGTTGCTCTGGTTCGTCGTATCGCTCACCGGCAATCCTCTATAACTCAGCCCTCATTCCGCTATTTCGCGAAGCAATGCGGCAAAAGCAGGTTCTGCCGCCGTTCAACGAAGCCGCTGCCGGTCGTTGTGCTTTCACCCGGCCTGCTACGACGGTACCCTTATTGTGCGTATCGGCGCAGCACGAGCGATGCATTTGTGCCACCGAATCCGAACGAGTTGGACAGCGCCACATTGATTTCTCGCTCACGCGCCTTGTGCGGAACAAGATCGATCGCCGTTTCGCGTTCGGGATTGTCGAGATTGAGCGTCGGCGGCGCGATATTGTCACGGATGGCAAGTGTCGCGAAGATCGCCTCGATCGCGCCGGCAGCACCGAGAAGGTGTCCCGTCGCCGACTTGGTCGAGGACATGGAGATCTTCGACGCCGCGTTGCCGACCAGGCGCTCGACCGCGCCGAGCTCGATCGTGTCGGCCATGGTCGAAGTACCGTGGGCGTTGATGTAATCGATGTCGGCCGGCGTCAGCCCGGCGCGCTTCAGCGCCATCGCCATGCAGCGGCCGGCACCCTCGCCGTCTTCGGAAGGCGCGGTAATGTGATAGGCGTCACCCGATAGGCCGTAGCCGACGATCTCGGCGTAGATCTTGGCGCCGCGGGCTGTGGCATGCTCCAGCTCTTCGAGCACGACGATGCCGGCGCCCTCGCCCATGACGAAGCCGTCGCGATCGCGGTCATAGGGGCGCGAAGCCTTCTGCGGCTCGTCATTGTGCTGGGTCGACAGCGCCTTGCAGGCGGCAAATCCCGCCAGCGAAATGCGGCTGACGGGAGATTCCGTGCCGCCGGCGACCATGACGTCGGCGTCACCAAGCGCGATCAGCCGCGCGGCATCGCCGATCGCATGCGCGCCCGTCGAGCAGGCGGTGACGACCGAATGATTGGGTCCGCGCAGCTTGTGGCGGATTGAAACCTGGCCGGAAACGAGGTTGATCAGGCGGCCGGGAATGAAGAAGGGGGAGATGCGGCGCGGGCCCTTGTCACGCAAGGTGTAACCCGCCTCGACGATGCCTTCGATGCCGCCGATGCCGGAGCCGATCAACACGCCGGTGGCAATCTGATCCTCATCGGTTTCGGGATGCCAGCCGGCATCGGCGAGCGCCATATCGGCGGCGGCCATGCCGAAGATGATGAAGGGATCGACTTTGCGCTGCTCCTTCGGCTCCATCCACTGATCGGCACTGAAGGTGCCGTCGGTACCGTCACCGATCGGGATACGGCAGGCGATCTTGGCGGGAAGGTCGTCGACTTCGAATTCGGTTACCAGACGAGCGCCGTTCTGGCCGGCAAGCAGCCGCGACCACGCCACCTCAGTTCCGCATCCCAAGGGTGATACCATGCCGGTACCGGTGATGACGACACGTCTCATCGCGTGCTTTCCCCCGTCTCTTATGTTCTATGGAGAAATATGCCGAAAAGAAAAGGGCGGACTCCAGGCCCGCCCTTTCTCAAATATATAGGATCAGGCCTGGGCCTTCTCAATAAACTTCACTGCATCGCCGACCGTCAGGATCGAGTCGGCAGCGTCGTCAGGAATTTCGACGCCGAATTCTTCTTCGAATGCCATGACAAGTTCGACCGTGTCGAGCGAGTCAGCGCCCAGATCGTCGATAAAGCTGGCGCTCTCGACGACCTTGTCGGCATCAACGCCAAGATGATCAATAACAATTTTCTTTACGCGTTCTGCGATATCGCTCATGTCGGTTTCCTCGACCTTATGTCCTGATCGGAATGCCGTTGCGGCATCCCTACCCTGTTTCAGCCTGCGATGTTTTCAGACATCCTCGGCAAACTCGTTCACCCGGCTTCAGAGATGTCCCAGGCTTGCGAAAAGCCCGCCGGTCCGTCTGCTTTCTCGGGACGACTGTTCACAGTCATTGGCCCGCTTAACATGGTTTAAGCCTGCCGCAAAGCCAGAAAATCAACGCTTCGTGATTGCTCAACATGCTATTGCGGGAAATATCCCCGTGCCAACAGTTTGTCGTTTCAGATCATCGCCATGCCGCCGTTTACGTGCAGCGTCTGGCCTGTCATGTAGGCGGCTTCGGAGGATGCAAGGTAGGCAACAGCCGAAGCGACCTCGCCGCCGGTGCCCATGCGCTTCATCGGGATCGCCCCCATAATCGCTTCCTTCTGCTTGTCGTTCAGCTTGCCGGTCATGGCGCTTTCGATGAAGCCGGGCGCGACGCAGTTGACCGTCACGTTACGGGTGGCAATTTCCTGCGCCAAGGACTTGGTGAAACCGATCATGCCAGCCTTGGAGGCGCAGTAATTGGCCTGGCCCGGATTGCCGGTGACGCCGACGACGGAGGTGATGTTGATGATACGGCCATAGCGGCGGCGCATCATCGGATGCGTCAACTCGCGCGTCAGGCGGAAGGTCGCCGTCAGATTGATCTCGATAACCGCATCCCAGTCCTCGTCGCTCATGCGCACGAACAGGCCGTCCTTCGTGATGCCGGCATTGTTGACGAGGATATCGACACCTTCGAGCTCGGCCTCGGCCTTCTGGCCGAGCGCCTTCACCTCGTCACGGTCCGACAAGTTGGCCGGGAAGATCTTCACGCGCTCGCCGAGCTCGGCCGCCAGCGCTTCCAGCTTCTCGACACGGGTGCCGTGCAGACCGACGATGGCGCCCTGCTTATGAAGAAGGCGAGCGATTTCCTCGCCGATACCGCCCGATGCGCCGGTGACGAGAGCCTTGCGGCCGGAAAGATCGAACATGGAAAGGTTCCTTATATCTGGAGATATCAATCAGGCCATGAGGGCGGCGACGGTCGTGTCGATATCCGAGGGACCATTGACCGAGACGCCGTTGATTGTCTTGTCGATGCGGCGGGCAAGGCCGGTCAGCACTTTGCCGGAACCGAGCTCGTAAAGCGTCGTGACGCCGTTTGCGGCGAACCATTCCACCGTCTCGCGCCAGCGGACCTGGCCGGTCACCTGCTCGACCAGGAGGCTGGCGATCTCGTCGGCGCCGGTCACCGGCGCGGCGCGGACATTGGCGATCAGCGGCACGACCGGATCGGACTTGGCGACCGTTACCAGCGCCGCGCGCATGGCCTCGGCCGCAGGCGCCATCAGCTTGGAATGGAAGGGAGCGGAGACCGGCAGCAGGATGGCGCGCTTGGCGCCCTTGTCGGTCGCAAGCCCGGCGGCCTTTTCGACAGCTGCCTTCTCGCCCGAGATGACGATCTGGCCGCCGCCATTGTCGTTGGCGATCTGGCAGGCGCCGATGGCGGCCGCCTCCTCGCAGGCGGCAACGACATCGGCATGTTCGAGGCCGATGATCGCGGCCATGGCGCCGACGCCGACGGGGACGGCCGCCTGCATGGCATTGCCGCGAATACGCAGCAGCCGCGCCGTATCGGCGAGCGAAAAAGTGCCGGCGGCGCAGAGTGCCGAATATTCGCCGAGCGAGTGGCCGGCGACGTAGGCAACATTGGACTTCAGATCCAGCCCCCTGGCCTGCAGAACACGGACGACGGCGATCGATACCGCCATCAGCGCCGGCTGGGCGTTCGCCGTCAAGGTCAACGTGTCCTCAGGCCCGTTGAACATGACATCGGAAAGCTTTTCACCAAGTGCCTCGTCAACCTCTTCGAAAACGGCGCGGGCTTCGGCGAAATTCTCGGCGAGATCCTTGCCCATGCCGACGGCCTGGCTGCCCTGGCCGGGAAAAGTGAAAGCGATGGTCATGTTCATGTCCCTGACTGTGCCCCTCAAGGCTGTTTTGCCTCCAATTGACATTCTTTCCGGCAGAGTCAAGTGGCGCGCCATTCTCCGCAAAGCCTTTCGCGCCCGCGCAAAAGCCCGGATTTTGCTCTTGCGCTCCGTCAAATCCGGCCTAGATTTGCCCAGACCCTTCCAAGGCTTCCCTCTCTCTCCCAAGGTTTTTCCATGAAGTACAATTCCCTAGGCCGAACCGACATTTCCGTCTCAGAAATCTGCCTCGGCACCATGACCTGGGGCTCGCAGAACAGCGAAGCCGACGCTCATGCGCAGATGGACTACGCCGTCGAGAAGGGCGTGAATTTCTTCGATACCGCCGAACTCTACCCAACCACACCGGTTTCGCCCGAAACACAGGGCTGGACCGAAGACTATATCGGCAGCTGGTTCAGCAAATCGGGCAAGCGTCGAAATATCGTGCTTGCGACCAAGGTCGCCGGCCGCGGCCGCGATTATCTACGCGGCGGCGAAGGCGCGGATGCAAAGAACATCCGCCAGGCGCTCGAGGCCAGCCTGAAACGGCTGAGGACGGATTACGTCGACCTCTACCAGATCCACTGGCCGAACCGCGGCCATTTCCACTTCCGTCAGAACTGGAGCTACAATCCCTTCACCCAAGATCGAGACAAGGCTGTCGCCAATATGGTCGAGATCCTGGAAACACTGGGCGCGCTGGTGAAGGAAGGCAAGATTCGCGCGATCGGCCTTTCGAACGAAACCACCTGGGGCATCCAGAAATATCTGACGCTCTCAGAACAGAAGGGTCTGCCGCGCGTCGCCAGCGTACAGAACGAGTACAATCTGCTCTACCGCCATTTCGACCTCGATCTCGCCGAACTCTCGCATCACGAGGATGTCGGGCTGCTTGCCTATTCGCCGCTCGCCGGCGGTATCCTGACCGGCAAATATGTCGATGGTCTGAGACCGAAGGGTTCGCGCGCGTCGATCAACCCCGATATCGGCGGCCGGTTGCAGCCGCTGCAGGAGCCGGCGACCAAGGCCTATGTGGCGCTCGCAGCCCGGTACGGCCTCAATCCGACAGCCATGGCGCTTGCCTTCTGCCGATCAAGGCCCTTCATGACGTCGGTCATCATCGGCGCGACGTCGATGGAGCAGCTCGATACTGACCTGAGTTCCGTCAATCTCAAGCTGTCGATCGAGGTTTTGGCTGAAATCGAAAAGGTTCACCGCCAGTACCCGATGCCGATGTGAGGCAAACGGACATCCCACAATCGATGCGGCCATTCGTGGTCGGATCCGCTCCCGGCGGAGCGTACATCGCCTGGCCCTCGCACCACGCACTGCAACGACGAGGTCACGCTCCGGAGGCGATTTCGCTTCTCCGTTCTCGGCATTTCAGCTAGATTTATATAGTGCCGGCAGCGCCGCAGGAGCGCTCACCCCGTGGAACGAAAGCTCGCAGTGATACTTGCCGGCGACGTTGCCGGTTACAGTCGCCTTGTTGCAGCCAACGAGGAAGACGCCCTTGCGACACTCAGTGTCTATGGCGCCACCATCGGTGATCTGGTGCGCGAGCATGGCGGGCGGATTTTCGGCAGCGCCGGAGATAGCATGGTCGCCGAATTCCACAGCGCAGTGCAAGGCGTCCGTGCAGCCGTCGCGATCCAGCGCGCCCTCCATCGCCGAAATGCGGACCTGCCTGTGGATCGACGCATGGAGTTCCGCCTTGGGCTCAACCTCGGCGATGTCGTCGTCTCCGGAGATAACTTGCTTGGCGACGGCGTGAACGTCGCCGCCCGCCTTCAAGAAGTGGCGCTGCCTTCAGGTATCTGTGTTTCCGGTGCTTTGCGGGAGCAGATCGAGGGCAAGCTGGACTTTCCGCTCGTGTCGATGGGCGATCGCACACTGAAAAACATTCCCCGCCCGGTGCCCGTGCATCGGGTTGACTGGAGCCGCGAGGACCCTGTTGAAGCGGGGGTGCTCGGCGGACCACTCAGACTGCCTGACAAACCCTCGATCGCCGTATTACCCTTCGTCAACATGTCCGATGACCCGGAGCAGGAGTTCTTCGCCGATGGCTTGACCGAAGACATCATCACGGCGCTCTCGCTTTATCGCTGGTTTTTCGTCATCGCTCAGAACTCGTCCTTTGTGTTTAAGGGGCGCGCGGTTGATGTGAAGCAAATCGGGCGCGATCTCGGCGTGCGCTATATCGTAGAAGGCAGCGTGCGCAGGGTCGGGATGCGTATTCGCGTCACAGGCCAGCTGATCGAGGCGGAAAGCGGCGTGCACCTCTGGGCACAACGCTACGACCGTGAAATCGCCGATATCTTCGCCATTCAGGACGAACTTACCCAAAACGTCGTCGGTGCCATCGAGCCTGAAATCCTTATCGGCGAAAGCCGCCGTGCGTTGCTGCGAACCACGGACAACCTCGATGCCTACGAGAGCCACATGCGCGGCACCTGGCTGCATAACGCACAGGATACGGCCGAGCATTTCAGCGAGGCCATCATCTGGCATCGGCGAGCCATCGAACTCGATCCCAGCTTTGCGCGCGCCCACATGATGTTGGCCCGCTCGCTCTACGCCCGCTGTCTCCGCGGCTTCAGCGACGACGTCGACAGGGACAGTACTGAACTTCGCCTCGAGGCAGAACGTGCTGTGGCGCTCGACCCGCGCGATCCCTACTCTCATTATGTTATGTGCCTCGGCCATTTTGCGGCTCATAACGCTCCAGCCGCGGTCGAGGCGTCCCAGCAGGCGATCGATCTCAACCCCAATTTTGCACTCGCGCACATGGCGCTCGGATGGGCTCGCATTTTCGCCGGCCATTTCGCCGAAGCCTGCGACCCGCTGCACATGGCCCTGCGGCTTAGTCCGCATGACCCCTTTACCTATCTCTTTTTCGACCGACTAGCGTTGTCCCATTACCATCTCGGCAACTACGAGGAGGCTACTCACTATTCCGAACGCGGACTGTCGCTCCGCCGTGCTTATTTCAACCGACTCGTGCTCCTCGCGAGTCTAGGACAGCTCGATCGCCACGACGAAGCGCGGCGGCTAATACCGGAAATTCTAGCACACGCACCGACGGACCTCGAACACTACTGGAAGTTTCTGACACCCTATGTCGCCACCAACCACTACGACCATTTCGTCGACGGTTTACGCAAAGCAGGACTACCTTTGTTGAACTCGCCGCGAGAACAATGCTGACTGTCCCTTGCGTTTCGCGCAAAAATCCGTATAAGCCGCGCTGTTCGTTAACCCGGTCTTCTGGCTGGTGGCTGAACGGAGGGCCGGTTTCCGCTTGGAAATCGTTCGGAACGGAAGCGTTCCAGCCTCCCGTGTCTCCGCTCTCGACCGTCTCGGAAACGCTTTTCTTGCCTGGGCCCGCCCAATCAGGAGCAGTCGTTGAGGCTTAGCCGCCGAATATCGGGTTGAACCAAACGCAAGAAAGGCAAAGCTGTCATGGCTCTTTATGAACATGTATTCCTTGCCCGGCAGGATATTTCCGCTCAGCAGGTCGATGCCCTCGTAGAACAGTACAAGGGTGTGATCGAAGCTAACGGCGGCAAGGTCGGGCGCATCGAAAACTGGGGCCTCAAGTCCCTCACCTATCGCATCAAGAAGAACCGCAAGGCACACTACGCCCTGATGGACATCGATGCACCGGCAGCAGCGATCCAGGAAATGGAACGTCAGATGCGCATCAGCGAAGACGTTCTTCGCTACATGACCATCGCCGTCGAAAAGCACGAAGAAGGCCCGTCTGCCATGCTGCAGAAGCGCGACCGCGACGATCGCGGCCCGCGCGAAGGTGGCGATCGTGGCCCGCGTCGCGAATTCGGCGACCGTCCGCCGCGCCGCGACGGCGATTTCCAGCGTGGCCCGCGTCCGGACCGCGCTCCCCGCGAAGACCGTGCATAAGGAGATATAAGAATGTCTGAAGCTTCCTCCGCACCGGTCCGTCGTCCGTTCCATCGCCGCCGCAAGACCTGCCCGTTCTCCGGCGCAAACGCACCGCGGATCGACTACAAGGACGTACGTCTGCTGCAGCGCTACATTTCCGAGCGCGGCAAGATCGTTCCGTCCCGCATCACGGCCGTTTCCCAGAAGAAGCAGCGCGAACTCGCCCAGGCGATCAAGCGCGCGCGTTTCCTCGGCCTGCTGCCTTACGTCGTCGCCTGATCGGCCGATGTGATGACATTTAAGGGAAGGCATTCGTGCCTTCCCTTCTCCCTTTCGCGATGGGCGCGGATCGGAATTCTTAAAACCCATGTTGAGACGTTTCTGAATTCGATTCAGCAACAGCCTCTAACTGCTTGATGAAGCAGGACAGCGACCTTGAAACGACCGGATCTTAAAACGCTGCTGATCGGCGCACTCGCCGGATTGACCGCCGCCCTGCTGGTGTTGGGCGCGAGCATGCAGCCGTCGTTTTTCAGCGCGCTGCTCTACACGGCCTCGGCGCTGCCGATCCTGATCGTCGGGCTTGGCTGGGGCAATGCCGCCGCGATTTCGGCCGTCGTCATGGGAGCGGCGCTTGGTGCGGTCCTCATCTCCCCGTCTTTCGCGCTCATCATGACGCTGGTGACGCTGCTGCCGGCCGGCTGGCTGAGCCATCTCGCCAATCTCGCGCGTCCCGCCTCCGAACTCGGCGGCCCCGACCATCTGCTTGCCTGGTATCCGCTCTCCGATATCCTGCTGCATCTGTGCGGACTGGTGACGCTTGCCGTCATCGTCATCGGCGTGATGATCGGCTATGGGCCTGATATCACCGACCCGATCGTCGATCTGCTGATCACCTCGGTCAAACAGCAGCAGCCGGAATTCATGCCCGATCCGGCGGCAACCGCGCAGACCAAATCGCTTATCCTGCTGATGCTGCCGGCCGTGCAGGGCGGCATGTGGGTCAGCATGCTGTTTGCCGCCTATTATTTCGCCGTGCGCATCGTCGCCGCATCCGGCCGGGGCCTTCGGCCGCGCGAGGATATTCCTTCGTCGCTGCGCATGAACCGCAATTCGATCTTCATCTTTCTGGCCGGGCTTGCTGCCTGCTTCTTCGGCGGCGTTCCAGCGCTCGTCGGCGCGACCGTGATCGGCACCTTCGGCGCCGGTTTCATGCTCTCCGGCTTCGCCTCGCTGCATTTCCGCACACGTGGAAAGGACTGGCGCATACCGGCCCTCATCCTCTGCTACCTGGCTTCGATGCTCATGCTGCTGCCAGCTCTCCTCATCCTCGTCCTGGGTCTCAGCGATACGCGCAAGGCGATCGCGCTCACCCCGGCGAAAGATGCCGATACCTCCAAACAATCCGACACGAAAATCTGAGACACAAGAAAGGAACAAGAAAATGGAAGTCATCCTTCTCGAACGCATCTCCAAGCTCGGCCAGATGGGCGAAACCGTAAAGGTTCGCGACGGCTTTGCCCGCAACTACCTGCTGCCGCTCGGCAAGGCGCTGCGCGCCAATGCCGCCAACAAGGCTCGCTTCGAATCCGAGCGCGCGACGCTCGAAGCCCGTAACCTCGAGCGCAAGTCGGAAGCCCAGAAGGTCGCCGACGTTCTCGACGGCAAGTCCTTCATCGTCGTACGCTCCGCCGGCGAAACCGGCCAGCTTTACGGCTCGGTCGCTGCCCGCGACGTTATCGAAGTTCTCGCCGCGGAAGGCTTCAACATCGGCCGCAACCAGGTTCACCTCAACACGCCGATCAAGGCGATCGGCCTGCACAAGGTCGAGCTGCAGCTGCATGCCGAAGTCGAAATCAACATCGAGCTGAACGTTGCCCGTTCTGCCGAAGAGGCAGAGCGTCAGGCCAAGGGCGAAGAACTCACCTCGGTCGACGCGATCTACGGTGTTGACGAAGACGCACTGCGTCCGGAAGATTTCTTCGATCCGGAAGCCGACGGCCTCGACGAAGACGAAGCATAATTCTCGACGGACAGTCCGCGAGAGGGAGAGCCCGGCCACCGCGCCGGGCTTTTTCTTTTCCGTGCGTTCCGGGTTCGCGCAGCCGTCGGTCGCCTTTTTAGCGGGGGATACCCGGATGTTTTTGCTGCGTGCCCGATGCCATCGGGCTAACATATCCTTCTCCGGAACGGATGAGCTGAGTCGGCTCCGTACCGTGTCCTGCGGGTGACACTGCCAGTATTTCTGAATTGTGTCGCCCGGGACTGTGGAGAAGTCGAACAATGGGCACAGCGTTCAGGATTTAAGTGAGACGAGCCCCGCTCCTGTCGCAGCCCCTTGATTTTCTCCATCCGGAATTGCAAATCCGGAGTTGGAAAAAGACAGAACGGATGATGATGAACGACGCCGCTCGAAAGATTGCAGCCGTTGCTCCGTCGGAGCAGCATTACCGCGAAGCACCCAACAATATCGAAGCCGAGCAGGCGCTTCTCGGCGCCATCCTGATGAACAACGACGCCTATTACCGGGTGTCGGATTTTCTGAAGCCGATCCACCTCTACGAACCGCTGCACCGGAAGATCTTCGAGGTCGCCGGCGACATCATCCGCATGGGCAAGATCGCCAATCCGGTAACGATCAAGACCTTCCTGAAGGCCGACGAGAAAGTCGGCGACATGACGGTTTCGCAATATCTGGCGAGCCTTGTCAGTAATGCAGTCACCGTTATCAACGCCGAGGATTACGGCCGGGCGATCTACGACCTCGCGCTGCGGCGGGCGCTGATCACCATCGGCGAAGACGTCGTCAACATCGCCTATGACGCGCCGCTCGACATGCCGCCGCAGTCGCAGATCGAGGATACCGAGCGCCGGCTGTTCGAGCTCGCCGAAAATGGCCGCTACGATGGCGGCTTCCAGTCCTTCAACGACGCCGTGGCGCTGGCGATCGACATGGCGGCCGTCGCCAAGGAACGCGACGGCGGCCTTTCCGGAATTTCCACCGGCATCCATTCGCTCGATGCCAAGATGGGCGGCCTGCAGCGTTCGGACTTGATCATCCTCGCCGGACGCCCCGGCATGGGCAAGACTTCGCTTGCGACCAACATTGCCTATAACATCGCTGCCGCCTATGAGGGCGAGGTGCAGCCGGACGGCAGCATGAAAGCCAAGAACGGCGGCGTCGTCGGCTTCTACTCGCTCGAAATGTCGTCCGAACAGCTCGCCACCCGTATCATCTCCGAGCAGACGGAAGTCTCCTCCTCGAAGATCCGTCGCGGCGACATCAACGATGCCGATTTCGAAAAGCTCGTCGCCTGCTCGATGATGATGCAGAAGGTGCCGCTCTATATCGACCAGACCGGCGGCATCTCCATCGCCCAGCTTTCAGCGCGGGCGCGCCGCCTCAAGCGCCAGCGCGGCCTCGACGTGCTCGTGGTCGACTACGTGCAGCTGATGACCGGCTCCGGCAAGTCAAGCGACAACCGCGTCCAGGAAATCACCCAGATCACCACCGGCCTCAAGGCGCTCGGCAAGGAGCTCAACGTTCCGATCATCGCGCTGTCGCAGCTGTCGCGTCAGGTCGAAAGCCGCGACGACAAGCGCCCGCAGCTCTCCGATCTTCGTGAATCCGGCTCGATCGAGCAGGACGCCGACGTCGTGCTCTTCGTGTTCCGCGAGGAATATTACGTCAAGAACCAGGAGCCGCGCGATCCTCATGATCCCAAATACCCGGAATGGGAAGCGCTGTTCGACAAGGTGAAGGGCACGGCCGACGTCATCATCGCCAAGCAGCGTCACGGACCGACGGGCACGGTGAAGCTCGCGTTCCAGGCGGAATTCACGCGCTTCGCCGATCTCGCAGATCCTTCCTTCATACAATACGAGGAACATTAACGCGGTTTCCCGCGTCGATTTTCTTCAGAGCCCTGCGGCCCGCAATAATGCAACCGTCGCGACGCCGACCACGACGGTCGCAAGCATCGGCAGGCGGCGTGCGGCGATTGCCGTTGCCGCGCAGGCCAGCGTCTCCGCCCAGCCGGTCGCAAAGGCGGTCGGGGCGATGACGGCCATCAGCACGGCCGGCGGAATGGCCTCGATCGCCGTTGTCCGGCGCTCGTCGGTCTCGACATGCCGGATCAGGATGAGGCCGCTGACGCGGGTGAAGACGGTTGCGGCAGCCATCGTGAGGATGGCGATAAAGGTGTTGAGGTCGAGCGTCATGCCGCCTGCTCCCGCGCCCTGCCCTGCCAGAGGGCCATTGCCAGACCGGCCAGCGCACCAGCGGCGATATACCAGACGCTCGGGACGAAATGGTGGACAGCAACGGAAGCGGCACCGCTTGCAGCAAGGACTGCGCCGGTTTCAGGCCCCTTCCAGAAGCCCATGACGAGCACGACGAAAACGGCCGGAAAGGCGAAGTCGAGGCCGATGACGGCAGGATTGCCGAGAAAGGCGCCGAGCAGTGCGCCTGTCAGCGAAGAGCCGACCCAGGTGAGGTAAAAGGGCATGACGATTCCGGCATACCAGGCGGGTGTCAGCTTCGTGCTGCCGGCCCGGAATTCCGCCATGGCCCAGAGCTCGTCGGCGAGGAAGAGCATGGCGATATAACGTTTGACACCGGTGAAGCACTGCATCTTCGTGCCGATCGACGCGCTCATCAGCACATGGCGGATATTGACGAGCAGGGCGGCGAAGCCGACGCTGACCCAGCTTGCCGGATGCGTCCAGATGTCCATCGCCACGAATTGCGAACCGCCTGCGAAAACAAGCGCGCTCATCAGTGTCGTTTCCAGCGGCGAAAGGCCCTTGGTGGCGGCGACCGCGCCGAAGACGAGACCGATCGGCAAGACGGCGATAACAAGCGGAAAAATGGCACGCATTCCGGCGAGAAATTCGCTGGATGGCCGGCTGTGCTGCAACATGGCAATCTCCTGATCAAGATCGCGGAGGATTAGCCCAGCCCACCATGGCTGTATTGAACGAAAGTGATCAGCCCAGGCGGAATTGGCCGGGGGTTACCCCCGTGCGCGCCTTGAAATGCCGGGTGAAATGCGCCTGATCGGCAAAACCGCATTCAAGCGCGATATCGGCCGGCATGTGCCCCTGCCGCAGCAGCCGGCGGGCCACCTGCACGCGCCGATCCGTCAGAAATGCGTGCGGCGTGATATGATATTCCTTGCGGAAGGCGCGGATGAGATGAGCGCGGCTCAATCCCGCCACGCCCGCCAGCTCCTCAAGGCCGACATCGCTTTCGAAATTCTCGACCAGGTATTCGCGGGCGCGGGCGACGGCGCTTCGCTCCTGCGTATCGACAGGCACGACAATCGTGCTGCCGTGACGCGCAAAGATCGCTGCCAGCACCGAGAACATGCCTTCATCGGCCTCCAGCGCCCCCGCGCCCCTTTCGAGCGTGCGATGGGCGGCATGAAAGGCATTGGCGAGCTCAGGATCGCGTGGAAGCGCGCCGGCGAAGGACGGCGTCGCGTGGAAGGCCTTGCCAGTGACATCCTCCAGAATATCGACGAACAGCTTCATGTCGGGATAGACCATACGGTAACGGTAGCCTTCACCGCCCGGGGCGCCGTCATGGATGACACCGGGATCGATCAGATAAAGATCGCCCGGCCCGGTTTCCTCCCGCCTGCCGCTGAGGGTGGCAATCTGAGTGCCACTTTCGATCGCGCCGATGCTGAAGGTATCGTGCGCATGCGGCGCATACTCATGCGTGAGAAAGGTGGCGCTCAGGCACTCCATGCCGCGGAAACGGGTATCCCGCCAGAAGCGGGCCGATTCCACATTGGCAAGCGGCATGGCCTCCGCGGCCTCTTTCTGGGATACGTTGTGCATCCGCTAAGATTAGCGCGGAAGCTGGTAGGCGTCTTGAACAAAAGTGATCGGACAAGAGGCAAAGGGTGGTATGTGGACTGCCTGCGCTTTCCCTTGACCACAATCGTCTTTAGACTGGTTCGGGTGGTTACCTTCCATTTCTTCACGGCGATTCATGACAGATTTTCCCATCCCATTCGAAGACGACGATCTTTTCGCTTCCGCAGGACTGCGGCTGACGGTCGACCTGACCGCGCTGACGGAGAACTGGCGCGACATGGCGCGCCGCTCGGGCGCAGCGCGCGCCGCCGCGGTCGTTAAGGCGGATGCCTACGGCATGGGCATCGAGGATGCCGGCGAAGCGCTCTACTTGGCGGGCGCCCGGGATTTTTTCGTCGCGACCGTCGACGAGGGCGTGACGCTTCGCCTCTATGCGCCGGAGGCGCGCATCTTCGTGCTCTCGGGCATATGGCCGGGAGCCGAACGGCGCTTCTTCGAGAACGATCTTGTGCCAGTGATTTCGTCCGACGAACAACTCGCCTTCTGGATGGCAGTGCTTGCCGATTATGGCGATTATCCCTGCGCGCTGCATGTCGATACCGGCTTCAATCGGCTGGGGCTGCGCATCGACGACGCCATTGCCCTTGCCGACGACGTCTCGCGGCCGGCCAGCTTTGCGCCGGTGCTGGTCATGAGCCACCTCGCCTGCGGCGACGATCCCAGCCATGCCATGAACCGGCAGCAACTCGAATCATTCCGTAGGGTTGCGGCCGCGTATGAAGGCATCGATTCAAGCCTTGCCGCCTCGGCCGGCATCTTTCTCGGCGCAGACTATCACTTCGACCTGACTCGTCCCGGCATTTCGCTCTATGGCGGCGAGGCGGTCTGCGGCATGGCCAACCCGATGCGGCCGGTTGCCACCGCGGAAGCGCGCGTCATCCAGGTTCGCACCGTCGAGGCCGGCGAGACCGTCAGCTACGGGCGAGCGCTGCAGCTTCGCCGTGAAAGCCGGCTGGCGATCGTGTCCGCAGGTTATGCCGATGGTTATATGCGCAGCCAGTCGAGCGGCGGCGTACCGCTGCGCCAGGTGGTGCCGCAGGGCGGGCAAGGCTTCATTGCCGGACACAAGGTGCCGGTCGCGGGCCGGATCACCATGGACCTGACGATCTTCGATATCACCGACCTGCCGGAGAACGCCGTGCGCGCCGGCGATTATGTCGAGCTGTTCGGAACGAACATGCCCCTCGACGACGTGGCGCGGGCGGCGGGCACGATTGGCTACGAGATCCTCACCAGCATGGGGCTGCGCCACGAACGGCGCTACGTCGCCGAGGAATAGGCCTCGCTGTCATCGACTGCTGAGGGCAAGACGCACACCGAGCGCCACGAAAAACGCGCCGAGGCTGCGATCGAGCCATCGTCGGATTTTAGCATTACGCCTGAGCGCATCGGCAAGGCGTCCTCCGAGGAGCACGAGCGGCGGTTCAATGAAGGCGGCGACGGCGATGATGAGTCCGCCATGCAGCATCAGTTGGGCCCATGCCGGCCCTGCCCCCTCGGCAACGAATTGCGGCAGGAATGCCAGGAAGAATATCGCCACTTTCGGATTGAGCAGCGACACCAGGATTCCTTGCCGATAGATCCTTGCGGCCGGGATTTCCTCACCAGTGGCATTGATCAGGCCACCGTCGCCGCTGGCGCGCAGAGCTTGAATGCCCAGCCAGACGAGATAAACGGCACCGAGCCATTTGACCGCAGAGAATGCCAAGGCAGAGGCGGCAAGCACCGCGGAAAGGCCCAATGCCGCCATCAGAACATGCAGGCAGGCGCCTGACCAGACGCCGAACAATGCGGAAAAACCGGCGCTTTTCCCGCCTCTCATCGTATGGCCAAGGATGAAGGCGATGTCTGGGCCTGGCGAGAGGTTCAGCAAAACCGCCGCCGACAGAAATGCAAGCCAATGCGCGAACGAATAGTCGAACATCTTCCACCGTTCCTGATGATCACAGGCGAAAAGCATAGGCACGGCGAAGGCTGATGGGGAAATCATTAGTTTTGATCCATCGCGATAGCCATTATCTCGAGCACGACAATGATTCGATGAAGCATTCGATGGCTTCATTTGTGGAACGCGACTGAAAGAAAGATTGATGGCGAAGGCCAAGACACAATTCATCTGCCAGAATTGCGGCGCGGTTCACAACCGCTGGGCCGGCAAATGCGACAATTGCGGCGAGTGGAACACCATCGTCGAGGAGGACCCGATGGGCGGCATCGGCTCCGGTCCCGGCAAGACGCCGAAGAAGGGCCGGCCGGTGACGCTGACGGCGCTGTCGGGCGAGATCGAGGAGGCGCCGCGCATCCATACCGCCATGTCGGAGCTCGACCGGGCGCTCGGCGGCGGTTTCGTGCGCGGCTCGGCGGTGCTGATCGGCGGCGATCCCGGCATCGGCAAATCGACGCTGCTGATGCAGGCGGCCGCCGCCCTGGCGCGGCGCGGCCACAAGATCATCTATGTCTCCGGCGAGGAGGCGGTGGCGCAGGTCCGGCTGCGGGCGCAGCGGCTTGCCGCGGCCGATACCGATGTGATGCTGGCGGCCGAAACCAATGTCGAGGATATTCTGGCGACGCTTGCCGAGGGCAAACGGCCGGATCTCGTCATCATCGATTCGATCCAGACGCTGTGGAGCGAACTTGCCGACTCCGCACCGGGAACGGTGACGCAGGTGCGCACCGGCGTGCAGTCGATGATCCGTTTCGCCAAACAGACGGGAGCCGCCATGGTGCTCGTCGGGCATGTGACCAAGGACGGGCAGATCGCCGGGCCGCGCGTCGTCGAGCACATGGTCGATGCCGTGCTCTATTTCGAAGGCGATCGCGGCCACCACTACCGCATCCTGCGCACGGTGAAGAACCGCTTCGGACCCACCGATGAGATCGGTGTCTTCGAAATGTCTGACAAAGGCTTACGCGAAGTCGCCAATCCCTCCGAGCTCTTCCTCGGCGAGCGCAACGAAAAATCCCCCGGTGCTGCGGTCTTTGCCGGCATGGAGGGCACCCGTCCGGTGCTCGTCGAGGTGCAGGCGCTGGTGGCGCCGACCTCGCTCGGCACGCCGCGGCGGGCCGTGGTTGGATGGGATTCGGCCCGGCTGTCGATGATCCTGGCGGTGCTGGAGGCTCATTGCGGCGTCAGGCTCGGCCAGCACGACGTTTATCTCAATATCGCCGGCGGCTACCGCATCTCCGAACCGGCGGCCGATCTCGCCGTCGCCTCGGCGCTGGTTTCCTCGCTTGCTGGTATTGCCCTTCCTGCCGATTGCGTCTATTTCGGCGAAGTCAGCCTGTCGGGCGCCATCCGGCCGGTTGCGCACACTGCCCAGCGCCTCAAGGAAGCCGAGAAGCTGGGCTTTTCCGCAGCGCTGCTTCCTTCCGCCTCCGCCGAGCTGCCGAAGGGATCCGGCGGACGATGGAGCGAGGTCGAAAGCCTGCCGGATCTGGTGGCGCGCATCGCCGGGTCGAAGGGAGCGCTGCGTGTGGAAGACGAGGTTTGATCCTTTCATTGCCGGGAATGGTGATGATATAGGAGGCACACGATAAGGCGCGACTCGGCCGCCGAGCGGCAGTCCTGGAGTTGAATTTACATGCCCATTACGATTTTCGACGGTATTGTCATCGGCGTCGTGCTCTTCTCCGCCGTGCTGGCGATGGTCCGCGGCTTTTCGCGGGAGATCCTTTCGATCGCGAGCTGGGGCGGTTCGGCCGCCGCCGCCTATTACCTCTATCCCTACCTGCTCCCCTATGCGAAGAAATATACCGATGACGACCGCATCGCGATCGCCGGTTCGGCAGCCGTCGTCTTCCTGATCGCGCTCATCGTCATTTCCTTCATCACCATGAAGATCGCCGATTTCATCATCGACAGCCGCATCGGCGCTCTCGACCGCACCCTCGGCTTCCTGTTCGGCGCGGCCCGCGGCCTGCTGCTGATGGTCGTCGCCGTCGCCTTCTGGAACTGGCTGGTCGATGTCGAACACCGGCCGGCCTGGGTCAACGAGGCCAAGTCGAAGCCCTTCCTGGACTCTATGGTCGTGAAGCTGAAGGCGGTGCTGCCGGAGCAGTTTGCCCAGATGATACAGGCAAGCTTCCGTGATAAGATGCAGCCGGCACAGGGCAGCGAAGGCGCCACGCCGCCGGCGGCCGATCAAGCGCCGGCGGAAGACGCGCCTGCAGGCAGCGCGCAGCAGCCGGCGAATTGACGCAGTGTTCAAGAGCTTGACCCGCCGTCCGGCAATTGCCATTTGAGCGGGACGTAAAGTTAAGGTCCGGCCGGGCATTCCAGCTCCGCCGGGCCTCAGCCGTTTCAGAGCCGGAAAACGAGCTTTGAAAGCAAATGTCGTTCAGCATGACGTTATCGGAAAGCTGCCAGGTTTCCGGTATATGATATTGGAAATGCCGATCCATTCTTGTGAGAGCAGAGGCCCGCAGAAATGAACCAGTCCCATTCCTTCCCAATCGACGATCCGCTCGACGGAGATACGCTGCATGAAGAATGCGGTGTTTTCGGAATTCTGGGCCATCCCGATGCCGCAGCTCTCACGGCTCTCGGGCTGCATGCCCTGCAGCACCGCGGACAGGAGGCAGCCGGCATCGTCTCCTTCGACGGCAAGCGCTTCTATCAGGAGCGTCATATGGGCCTGGTCGGCGATCACTATACCAATCCGATGACGCTGGCCCGCCTGCCCGGCAGCATAGCGATCGGCCACACGCGCTATTCGACGACAGGCGAAGTGGCGATGCGCAACGTGCAGCCGCTTTTTGCCGAACTGGAGGAAGGCGGCATCGCCATTGCCCATAACGGCAATTTCACCAATGGCCTGACGCTGCGCCGCCAGATCATCGCAACTGGCGCCATCTGTCAATCGACGTCCGATACCGAGGTCGTCCTGCATCTCATCGCCCGGTCGCGCCATGCTTCGACATCCGACCGGTTCATCGACGCCATCCGCCAAATGGAAGGCGGCTATTCGATGCTTGCCATGACCCGCACCAAGCTGATTGCCGCACGCGACCCCACCGGCATCCGCCCGCTTGTCATGGGCGAACTCGACGGCAAGCCGATCTTCTGCTCGGAAACCTGCGCGCTGGACATCATCGGCGCCAAGTTCATCCGCGACGTGGAAAACGGCGAGGTCATCATCTGCGAAATCCAGGCTGACGGCTCGATCAGCGTCGATGCCCGCAAGCCCAGCAAGCCGCAACCGGAGCGTCTCTGCCTGTTCGAATATGTCTATTTCGCCCGTCCGGATTCGGTCGTCGGCGGCCGCAACGTCTATACGACGCGCAAGAACATGGGCATGAACCTCGCCAAGGAATCGCCTGTCGATGCCGATGTCGTCGTGCCGGTGCCGGATGGCGGCACGCCCGCGGCTCTCGGCTATGCGCAGGAAAGCGGCATCCCGTTCGAATACGGCATCATCCGCAACCACTATGTCGGCCGCACCTTCATCGAGCCGACGCAGCAGATCCGCGCCTTCGGCGTCAAGCTGAAGCATTCCGCCAACCGGGCGATGATCGAAGGCAAGCGCGTGGTACTGGTCGACGATTCCATCGTGCGCGGTACTACGTCGCTGAAGATCGTACAGATGATCCGCGAGGCCGGTGCGCGCGAAGTCCATATCCGCGTCGCCAGTCCGATGATCTTTTTCCCGGATTTCTACGGAATCGATACGCCCGACGCCGACAAGCTGCTCGCCAATCAGTATGCCGACGTCGAAGCCATGGCCAAATATATCGGTGCGGATTCGCTTGCCTTCCTGTCGATCAACGGGCTTTACCGCGCCGTCGGCGGCGAGGACCGCAACCCGGCCCGCCCGCAGTTCACCGACCACTACTTCACCGGTGACTATCCGACCCGGCTGCTCGACAAGAACGGCGAATCCATGGGCAACAAGCTTTCGATGCTTGCCAGCAACGGCTGAGCCGCTGCCGCTTTGACTTTCGCTTCCGAGGGGCCTATTGCGCCCCTCACCTTCGCAAGCAAATCCGGAACCGGGCAGATGAACATCAATCTTGAGGGCAGGATCGCACTCGTCACCGGTGCGTCGCGCGGCATCGGCTACTTCACAGCCCTGGAGCTTGCCAAAGCTGGCGCCCATGTCATTGCCTGCGCGCGCACGGTCGGCGGACTGGAGGATCTCGACGATGCGATCAAAGCCGTCGGCGGCAGTGCGACCCTCGTGCCCTTCGACCTTGCCGACATGAACGCGATCGACGCGCTCGGCGGCTCGATCTTCGAGCGCTGGGGCAAGCTCGACATCCTCGTCGCCAATGCCGGCGTGCTCGGCGTCATCTCGCCGATCGGCCATATCGAAGCGAAGGTGTTCGAGAAGGTGATGACCATCAACGTGACGGCGACATGGCGGCTGATCCGCTCGGTCGATCCGCTGCTCGCCCGCTCGGATGCCGGCCGCGCCGTGATCCTCTCCTCGGGCGCGGCCCACAAGTGCAGGCCCTTCTGGGGCGCCTATTCCGCCTCCAAGGCCGCTGTCGAGGCACTGGCCCGGACATGGGCCGGCGAGAGCCAATCGACGCCGCTGCGCATCACCAGCGTCGATCCGGGCGCCACCCGCACGGCGATGCGGGCGCAGGCCGTGCCGGGCGAAGATGCGCAGACGCTGCCGCATCCTTCCGAGGTCGCCAAGGCGATCCTGCCGTTGCTCGGTCCGGGCGTGACAGAGACGGGCAAGCTGTTCATCGTGCGCGAGAACAAGCTCGTCGACTACCGCCTGCCGGAATAAACGGACGCTTCAGTTCGCGGCAACGGCCGGGAACAGATGTGCGAAATCTGTTTCGGCGGGGCATAGGACATTGAGGTCCACTGGTCCCCGGATGCCGTCCAGGGCGCCATTGTCGGCAAATTGCCAGATCGACCAGCGATTGCACCCCTCCTGCGTCGGCTCGTCGAACACGCTTCGCAGCCAGAGGTAGTGCTCGGGGAAGCGGGCCTCATTGCCCTTCAGATATTGATCGAAGAATTCCTGCGTGACGTAGAAGATCGGCTTTTCCGGAAAGATGGCTTTCAGTTCGGTGACGAAGGCATTCACCTCCGTCGCCATCTCATCGACCGTCGGGACCTTGTTGCAATTGCCGACGAATTCCAGATCGATGGCGATAGGCAGGGTGCGCGGCGCCTTCTGCACCGTCGCCAGTACATTCTGCGCCTGTTCCCTGCCCGGGCGGCAGAAGATGAAGAAATGGTAGGCGCCTCTCACCACCCCAGCATCTCCGGCACGCTGCCAGTTCTCGGCAAATCTCGAATCCTTGTGATCGCCGCCTTCGGTCGCCTTCATGATTGCAAAACGCACGTTCGGCTGCGCGGCCACCGTCGTCCAATCAATGTCGCCCTGGTGATGGCTGACATCGATGCCTTGGATTGGATACTGCGATAAGGACGGATAGTTGAAGCGAAGCATGCCGAAATCGTATGCGAAATATGCGGCGGATGCGACCACCAGAATTGCAGCCGCACCGATCGTCCATCGAACAACGCTTGCCACTCATTCCCCCGTGTTTTCAGCAGCTTTTGAAGCGGCTATACGCGATTTGCGCCACGAAAATGGCAGACAAGCCTCAGGGGACGCACGGCATCGGAGAGGTCGTTCCAGTTGCCGCCGATCCTTCCTCGCCCCTCTTGACCAAACGTCATTCCCGCGCCATAAAACGCGGCATGAAAACGGTTATCTGCATTATCTGCGGAAAGATTATTCGCTAGCGCACGCGCTGGCCTGGCCGTTTTCGTCTCCCCAATAGTCAAGATGCGAAACGCCCGGCCTGCCGGTCGCGATATTTTTCTGATCGTGCATTTGGGAGAGTGAAATGGGCCGCACGCCGGAACTGAGGCTGTACAACACGCTGACGCGGGAAAAATCGGTCTTCGCGCCGATCGACCCCGACAATGTCCGCATGTATGTCTGCGGCCCGACGGTCTATGATTTCGCCCATATCGGCAATGCCCGGCCGGTCATCGTCTTCGACGTGCTGTTCCGGCTGCTGCGCCATGTCTATGGCAGAGATCACGTCACCTACGCCCGCAACATCACCGACGTCGACGACAAGATCAATGCGCGGGCGCTCAGAGATCATCCGGAGCTGCCGCTGAACGACGCGATCCGCGCGGTCACCGAAAAGACCGAGACACAGTTTCACGCGGATGTCGCCGAACTCGGCTGCCTCGAGCCGAATGTCGAGCCGCGCGCCACCGACAATATCGCCGAGATGATCCAGATCATCGAAAAGCTGATCGGCAACGGGCATGCCTATGTGGCGGCAGGCGAAGTGCTGTTCGACACCAGATCCATGGCCGATTACGGCCAGCTCTCGAAGCGGCCGCTCGACGAACAGCAGGCCGGCGCCCGCGTCGCCGTCGATGCGCACAAGAAGTACCCGGGCGATTTCGTGCTCTGGAAGCTCTCGAGCCACAACGAACCCGGCTGGGAGAGCCCCTGGGGCCGCGGCCGGCCCGGCTGGCATATCGAGTGCTCCGCGATGAGCCGGCGCTACCTCGGCGATGTCTTCGACATTCACGGCGGCGGGCTGGACTTGATCTTCCCGCATCATGAAAACGAGATCGCCCAGTCGCGCTGCGCCCACGGGACGGAGGTGATGGCGAATGTCTGGATGCACAACGGCTTCGTGCAGGTCGAGGGCCGCAAGATGTCGAAATCCGAGGGCAATTTCATCACCATCCACGAGCTGCTGCACACGCAAACCTTCGGCGGCCGCAAATGGCCGGGCGAAGTGCTGCGTCTTGCCATGCTGATGACGCACTACCGTGAGCCGATCGATTTCTCGATCAAACGGCTGGAGGAGGCCGAACGCCTGCTCGCCAAGTGGCCTGCGACGGAAGCCGGCGATGCCGAGCCTGACGAGGCCGTGCTCCATGCCCTTGCCGACGACCTCAATACGGTCGCGGCGGTGCAAGCGCTGCATGCGCTGGCGCAATCCGGCAACGATGCCGTCTTCGCCGCAAGTGCGGCGCTCCTCGGAGTGCTGCCGAAGAAGGTCGAAATCGATGAAGCCTTCGCAGCAGCGGTCGATGCGCTGGTCGCTATGCGTCTCGAAATGCTGAAGGCGAAAAACTTCGCCGAGGCAGACAAGGTTCGCGACGAGCTGACGGCAAAGGGCATCCAGCTGAAGGACGGTAAGGATGTGGTGACCGGCGAGCGGGTGACGACGTGGGAGGTCAAGCGGTGATCGGCGAAGTTGCCGCAAATACCCCTCCCCAACCCCTCCCGACAAGGGTGAGGGGCTGCGATGCCACGCTGCTTCGAAGCAACCTCCCGGCAATCGCAAATATGGGAGGGGTCTTCTCTTTTTTATCGGCATCCTGGCGGAGGGACCTGCCATGACCAAGACCTATACCGGCGGCTGCCAGTGCGGGGCGATCCGTTTCCGCGTCAGCGGCGAACTCAAGGATTCGTCGATTTGTCATTGCCGCATGTGCCAGAAGGCGTTCGGAGCCTATTATGCACCGCTGGTCTCGGTGCGCGGCGCAGACTTTGAGTGGACGCGGGGGGAGCGCAAAAGGTACCGCTCATCGAATTTCGTCGAGCGCGGTTTCTGCGGCGATTGCGGCACGCCGCTGACCTATGAGGCGCCGGACGGAATGGCGATTGCGGCGGGCGCGTTCGACGATCCGTCGCAGCTGCCGCCGACCATTCAATGGGGTCTGGAAGGCAAGATCGGCTTCGTCGATCATCTGCACGAACTGCCGGGAGAACGGACCGAGGCGGATCTGACGGCGGGCTCCTTCCTGCACGAACTGATTTCCTACCAGCACCCCGACCACGATACGCCGGTCTGGCCGCCGGAGGAGCGTGCCTGATGGAAACGGCGAGACAGACCGGCGGATGCCAGTGCGGCGCGGTTCGCTATCGCGCGCTGGGCGAACTGGGTTATCCCCATATCTGCCATTGCCGCATGTGCCAGAAGGCAGCCGGCAATTATTTCCTGCCGCTCGCTGCGGCCAAGCGCGAGCGTTTCCAGCTGACGCGCGGCGAACCGAAGTGGTTCCGCTCCTCCGATCTCGTCCGGCGCGGCTTTTGCGGCGATTGCGGCACGCCGCTGTTTTACGATATTCCGGAAGCGGACTTCATCAACATCGCGCTCGGCTCGCTTGATGAGCCCGATAAGGTCAAGCCCGTGATGCAATCGAACACCGGGCGCAAGGTGTCGTGGTTCCACACACTCGACGGCCTGCCGGTGGAACCAGAGCCTGAAACGCCCGACCGCGAGGAGGCGATCGCGGCAAGTAACCATCAGCACCCGGATCAGGACACTTCCCATTGGCCACTCGGAGAAACACATGACGGATAAGATCAGAACAGGCGGATGCCAGTGCGGCGCCGTGCGCTTCCGCATATCGGGCCAGTTGGGGCGGCCGTCGATCTGCCATTGCCGCATGTGCCAGAAGCAGTTCGGCGGCTTCTTCTCCGCGCTGGTCACAGCACCGGAGGAAGGGATGGAATGGACGCGCGGCGAGCCGAGCTATTTTCAATCCTCGGTCAATATCGATCGCGGCTTCTGCAGCAATTGCGGCACGCCGATGACCTACCGGCATCCAGGTGGGCTGGAGCTTGCGATCGGCACCTTCGACGACCGCAGCGATCTCGCGCCGCAGATCCAGGTCAATTACGAGGCCCGCCTGCCCTGGGTCGAGGAAATCTTCGACGCTCCTGTTTATAAGGACCCGGATTTCTACGCGCGGCAGGAGGCGATCATCTCCTTTCAGCATCCCGACCACGACACCCGGGCGTGGCCCGCGAAAGGCGTGAAAATATGACCGAGGTATTGCGCACGCTCTATCCCGAAATCGAAGCCTATGCCTCCGGCCATCTCGATGTCGGCGACGGCCATGTGATCTACTGGGAACGCTCGGGAACGCCCGGCGCCAAACCAGCCGTCTTCCTGCATGGCGGCCCGGGCGGCGGCATCTCGCCCGCCCACCGCCGGCTTTTCGATCCGGCTCGCTACGACGTCATGCTGTTCGACCAGCGCGGCTGCGGCAAGTCGACGCCGCATGCGGAACTGAATGCCAACACGACCTGGCACCTCGTCGCTGATATCGAGCGGCTGCGCGAAATGGCCGGTGTCGACCGATGGCAGGTGTTTGGCGGCTCCTGGGGCTCGACGCTGGCGCTCGCCTATGCCGAAACGCATCCCGCGCGCGTGTCCGAGCTCATCCTGCGCGGCATCTACACCCTGACGAAGGCCGAGCTCGATTGGTACTACCAGTTCGGCGTCTCGGAAATGTTCCCGGATAAGTGGGAACGCTTCATCGCTCCCATTCCCCCGGAAGAGCGGCATGAAATGATGCATGCCTATCATCGCCGTCTGACGCACGAGGACCGGAACGTGCGCCTTGAGGCCGCGCAAGCCTGGAGCATCTGGGAAGGCGAAACGATCACGCTGCTGCCGGAGCCGGCGACCAGCGGCAAATTCGAGGAGCCGGAATTCGCCTATGCCTTCGCGCGCATCGAGAACCACTTCTTCGTCAATGCCGGCTGGATGGACGAAGGGCAGCTGATCCGGGATGCGGGCCGCCTTAAGGACATTCCGGGCGTGATCGTGCATGGTCGCTACGATATGCCCTGCCCTGCCAAATATGCCTGGCTGCTACACAAGGCCTGGCCGAAGTCGGAGTTCTACCTGATAGAGGGTGCGGGCCATGCCTATTCGGAGCCGGGGATTCTCGATCAGTTGATCCGGGCGACGGATAAGTTTGCCGGGAAGCCGGACTGATGATTTGGGGCAGCCCCTCACCTTAACCCTCTCCCCGCTCGCGGGGAGAGGGGACGTGCCCAGCGAGACGCTCCGGCATATATCTTCTCCCCCGTCAGAACGGGGAGAAGGGGGCGGCAGCCGGATGAGGGGCAGCATCCGCAGTACAACAACACCCGCTCGCCGGGAGGAAACGACATGAAAGAACGCATCTATCTGTTCGACACGACGCTTCGGGACGGGCAGCAGACGCCCGGCATCGACTTTTCCGTCGAGGACAAGATTGCGATCGCCGACATGCTCGATGAGTTCGGCCTCGATTACGTCGAAGGTGGATATCCCGGCGCCAATCCGACGGACACCGCCTTCTTCAGCGAGAAGCGCACGAGCCAGGCCACCTTCGTCGCCTTCGGCATGACGAAGCGGGCAGGCGTTTCGGTCTCCAACGATCCAGGCATCGCCGGGCTGCTGCAGGCCAAAAGCGACGCTGTCTGTTTCGTCGCCAAGAGCTGGGACTATCATGTCGCGGTGGCGCTCGGCTGCACCAACGAGGAAAACCTCGAATGCATCGCCGAAAGCGTCAAGGCGGCGGTCGGCGCCGGCAAGGAGGCGATCGTCGACTGCGAACATTTCTTCGATGGCTTCAAGGCCAATCCGGCCTATGCGATCGCTTGCGCGAAGACGGCCTATGAAAACGGTGCGCGCTGGATCGTGCTCTGCGACACCAATGGCGGAGCGCAGCCGCCGGAGGTCCGCGCCATCGTCGAAGCGGTGATCGCGTCAGGTGTTCCCGGCCGCTGTCTCGGCATTCACGCTCACAATGACACCGGCCAGGCGGTCGCCAATTCGCTTGCTGCCGTGGAAGCCGGCGTCCGGCAGATCCAGGGCACCTTGAACGGTATCGGCGAGCGCTGCGGCAACGCCAATCTGGTGACGCTGATCCCGACCCTGGCGCTGAAGAGTGCCTACAACAGCCGTTTCGAAACGGCGATCGACGAGGAACGGCTGCTCAACCTCACCCGGCTCTCGCACGCCTTCGATGAGTTGCTCAACCGCTCGCCGGATCACCAGATGCCTTATGTCGGCGCCTCCGCCTTCGCCACCAAGGCCGGCATCCATGCTTCCGCTCTGCTGAAAGATCCGCGCACTTACGAACACGTGCCGCCGGAAAGCGTCGGCAATTTCCGCAAGGTCATGGTGTCGGACCAGGGCGGCAAGGCGAACTTCATCAATGCCCTCAAGCGGCGCGGCATTATCGTCGCCAAGGACGATCCGAAGCTCGATCTCCTGATCTCGATCGTCAAGGAACGTGAATCCATCGGCTATGCCTATGAGGGAGCGGATGCGAGCTTCGAGTTGCTGGCGCGCCGCACGCTCGGTACGATCCCGGAATTCTTCACCATCGAAGGCTTCCGGGTGATGATCGAGCGCCGCTTCGACAGTCTTGGCCGCGTGAAGATCGTTTCGGAGGCGGTGGTCAAGATCACCATCGACGGCCAGACGCTGATGTCGGTTGCCGATGCAGAAGGCCCGGTCAATGCGCTTGACCTCGCACTGCGCAAGGATTTCGGCAAGTATCAGCATGAAATCGACGATCTGGTGCTCGCCGATTTCAAAGTGCGCATCCTGAATGGCGGCACGGAGGCGATCACCCGCGTGCTGATCGAATCCACCGACAGCGACGGCGTGCGCTGGTGGACGGTCGGCGTCTCGGAGAACATCATCGACGCGTCGTTCCAGGCGCTGATGGACTCTGTTATCTACAAGCTGATGAAGAACCGGCAGTTGGCCGGCAGGATCGCGGCGGAATAATCCCATCCCGCCGGTTCGGCTAACCGCGGGCAAACGCCGCCAGTGTCTCGCCCCAGATCCATCGAGGGTCGGTTCAACGAAATGAATTGGCCTATTCACGGCGCTTAAGCTAGGCCGGATCAGAAGAAGAACAAAGATGGAAACACCCGATGTCGACCGATGCATCCGTTCCGTTAATCAAGAACGAAGACAGTCCGCGCGGTTTCGCCTTTGCGCTGACAGCCTATCTGCTCTGGGGCTTCCTGCCCTTCTACATGAAGGCGGTGGCGCATATTCCGCCGGCCGAAGTCATCGCCCACCGCATCGTCTGGTCGCTGCCGCTGGCCGGGATCGTGTTGGTTCTGCTCGGGCGAACAGCCGATATCCGCGCGGCACTGCGCTCGCCGCGCATGCTGGCGATGGGCGCGCTGACCGCGTCGTTGATCACCGTCAACTGGGGCACCTATGTCTGGGCGATCGGCGCCGGCCATTCGCTTGATGCAGCGCTTGGCTATTTCATCAATCCGCTGTTCAGCATTTTCCTCGGTGCGGTGCTGCTCAAGGAGAAGCTGCAACCGCTGCAGATCGCAGCGATCGCGCTGGCGGCGCTTGCCGTCGCCATTCTCGCATTGGACAGCGGCGGCATTCCATGGGTAGCGGTGACGCTGGCGGTCAGCTGGGGTTTTTATGCCCTGCTCCGCAAGACGCTGCCGCTAGGGCCCAACCAGGGCTTCTTCCTCGAGGTCCTGATTCTCAGCGGGCCGGCGCTCGTCTACATCCTCTATCTCGAATATGGCAGCGGTCTTGGCCATTTTTACCGTACCGGCCTTGCCGACACGTCGTTGCTGCTCGGCTGCGGTGTCGTCACCGCCGTGCCGCTGATGATCTATGCCAACGGCGCCAAACTCCTGAAGCTCTCAACGATCGGCATCATGCAGTATATCGCGCCGACGATGATCTTCCTGATCGCCGTCTTCGCCTTTCACGAGCCGCTCGGCATGGCGCGCATGATCGCTTTCCCGCTGATCTGGGCGGGACTGTTCCTCTATAGCTGGTCGATGCTGAAGGGAAGCCGAGGAAGGGAGTAGCCATCGCGCTTATCGCAAATCCGACCGCCTGGCTCAAAGCCAGGATAGCAGCGCTGTGCGGACGAGGATTCCGGCCAATGCGCTGAAGACGGCGACGCCTGCGACCGAGCGGAGCGCCGGCACCGAAGCGACAAGGATGGAGAGGCCGGGAAGGTCGAGAGGGTTTAGCAGAAATGCGGATCCGTGAATGATTTTCTCAGGCGGAAGGCTCAGTTGCTTGTGGGCGTCGATTAACAGCGTGACCGCTGCGCTCGATCCTGCCAGACACTTTGTGAGGATGAACAGGACATCCTGCTGCGAGGCGCCGAGCAGCTGAACCAATGGCTGCGCAGCAGACGTGACGGCCGAAAGCGCGCCTGTGCTCTGGGTAAGCCTTACCAGAGCAAGTGAGATCACGAGCATCGGCAGGATCGCAGAAATGACGCCAATGGCATCCGCGCCGCCGCGATTGATCGCAGCCAGCAGATCATGCCTTGCGACGTCGCGGTCATCCGCCCTGTCGCAGGAACAGATCTTTCCGGGCAAGGAACGGCGTCCAACGATCCAACAGGCGAGAGTGGACGCAACGAGCGCTCCGCAAATGCCGTTTAAGATGATCAAACCCGGATCGACCCCGAGGCTTGCGAGCGGAAAACTGGCATTCGCCGGTGCGGCCGCAAGCACCGCGGCAAAGGCGGCGGCAATAAATTTCTCCGATCTTCCTTTGTGCACCATCAGCGACAGGGCGGCGACAGGGGCAGCCGAACTGACGAGGCTGAGCTGGATGATTGCCAAGGCCCCGAAACCGTCCAGACCGAAAAGTCGGAAGAGCGGGCTGGCCTTGTCGGCGATCGATCGCAGTGCACTCACGCCCTCGAGGTAGCGCATCAGCGAAAACGTCACGATCATGAGCGGCAGAAAGGTGAATATCGCGATGTCGACGGCACTTCGTCCGGCATCCAAAATGGCGGTGATCAGAATTGTCATGGGAACGACTGGATTGATGGCCGTGAACGCTGCCGGCTTGAGGGAGGACGAGGGCTCCGGATTCGCTACCGGAGCCCCGTCGTTCAGACTCTATTCCGGTTTGAATGCTTCATCGAAGAAGCGGGCGATCTCGGAATAGGCCTGCATGCGGTGGCTCTCCATGAGAGCGAGATGCGTTGCCTCCCCGATTTCTACCCATCGCCTGTAGAAGGCGCCGGTCAGTTGCTCGAAATAGGCCCGAGCTAGGTCAAGCGGAACGTCGATGTCCCATTCGCCGTGCAACAGCAGCACCGGCGCGCGAATCTCGCTCGGCCGATAGTAGGGGTTTCCAGCTCTCCAATAGGTTCGGATGTCCTGGATCGGCCCATTGGTGGCTCGCAGTCTGCCTTGCTCCCTGTCGGCCTGCGACGTCTCCTCCGAGAGGGTCAATTCGGCCCAGAGGTCGAACCAGCCCTCGGGCACAAGACGTTCACGCGCGTATTCGGGTGCGGTGCCCAGCCAGCGCGCCAGGACCGCATGGACCGGAACAAGCCTGTAGGAGCCGAGGGCGCCACCCTGATCGATGGGGATGGGAACGTCACTCAGCCATTGCGGCGCGAGCAGCGCCAGCTTGACGACCTTGTCTGGGTTGCGCGCAGCGTATGCGCCGGCAACGGTACCGCCCCACGACATTGCGAAGACACTGACGGCCCTCAGGCCGCGAAGCCGGAGAACGAAATCGACAGCCGTTGCGAAATCGGCGACGCCGGTGTCGGTGGCGACAAGCGGCGGGTTGAGGTCGGGGTTCGCCTGCATTTCCGGCGGGCGGGTTGATTTTCCATAGCCCCGGACATCAACTGCAAAGACATCGAAGCCGCGAAGAGCGAGGAAGTCGATGAAGGACATCCCGTTGAAGGGTACGTCGTAGAGACTTCCGGACGAGAAGGTCGCCCCATGCACCATCACGATTGTTTTCTCCGCGAGAAAGTCCTCGTGGTCTTTCCTTCGCTTGTTGCGGAGATAGAGCTTGATGCCTTCGGTTCCGCTATCGATGTAATGCTCCTCAAATACGATCTCGCCGCGGTCAAAAGCTGAAGATGCAAGATTGTTCTTAGACATAGGACCACCTGAATTTTTCGCCGTCGCGGGTGACATATCCGGCAGACGAACCGGGGAAATGGGTGGAGAAGTACAGGGCGCGATTATCGGCTGCGAGTTCGAGGATGCGGCGTCTCGACTGGGCAGCCTGATCCAGGAATTCGCAGAAGACCGTGTTGAGGTCGGGCCGCTCCACCTGGATCGGATGGTGTGTGACATCGCCCGCGAAGATTGCCGCTTCATTGTCCGCCTCGAGCAGAACGGACATATGGCCGATGCTGTGGCCAGGCGTCGGCAAGAAGGAAAATCGATCCAGGAAAGGACCGCCTGCGCCGTCGATGACATCGGCAAGCCCCGCCTCGATCACTGGCCGCACGCTGTCTTCATAGACGCCGGCACTCGGAATGTTGACGTCGTTGTGGCTCGCCGTCGACGCGTAATATTCCTGCTCGGCGCGCGGGAAGACGTAACGCGCATTTTTGAAAGTGGGGATCCATCTTCCGTCCTCGAGCACGGTATTCCAACCGGAATGATCAACGTGAAGATGGGTATTTATGACGAAGTCGACGTCTTCGGGCTCTACACCCGCCTGACGCAGCCTGTCGAGAAACGGAATGGTCTGATGGTGAAAGCCGGGATTGCGCGGCCTTTCCTTGTCGTTACCCGAACCAGTATCGATGAGGATGACGTGGTCGGGCGTAATGACAAGCCAGCTGTGAATGCTCACCACAAGGGCATCGCGGCCCTCTTCCATATCGACGGCGGAAAGCCGCGGCTCGAGGGCCTTGATCTCTTCAGATCCGGCAGCCGGGTAGAGAAACGAGGGCGGGATGTTGTGCAGATACTGCTCCTGCACTTTTCTCACTGTCGCGCCGGCAATACGATATTCCTTTCCAAGATCGCTCATGGAACTTCCTTTCGAGTTGAATTGGAACCGGGGACAGCGCTGTCTGATGCCTATGGACAATAGGGAAGATTCATGCAACGATCAAATCGATGAACGAAATTGTCTCCATCGATCATTTCAATTTGTGGTCTTTCGACCTCAACCTGCTCGTGGCTTTCGACGCGCTCATGAAGGAGCGGAGCGTTACGAAAGCTGCTGTTCGCCTGAAAATCCAGCAGCCTGCCATGAGCCACAATCTCGGCACGCTCCGTACATTGCTTCAGGACGAGCTGTTCGTGCGTGTCGGCCAGGTCATGAAGCCGACCCATCGGGCGCTGCGTTTCGCCGAAGCGGTGGAGCAGATACTCAGCCACACCCAGCAGGCGATCGTAACGCCTGCGACCTTTGAGCCAGGACAAGCCGAGCAGATATTCCGCATCGGCTTTTCCAGTGAGCTTGAGGTGCTGCTTGTGCCGCGTCTCGCCGCTGTGTTGAACGAGATAGCCCCCGGTATCAAAGTGCTTGCGCGAGCGGTCGACCCCGAGCTTGTCCACAAGCTTCTGGACGACAACATCATCGACCTCGGCGTCGGCTGCTATGATGACGGCAACAACAGACATCGGCGGAGCCTGCTGTTCGAGCAATCGCTAATGTGTTGCTACAATCCGAAGCTTCTCGATCTTCCCGAAATTTTGGATCGCGACAGCTATGTCGGGCTCAAGCATGCCCTGGTTTCACAGAAGGACGCCATCGAAGGATGCATCGATGATGCCTTGAAGCGGATCAACGTGCGACTCGACGTGTCGGTGGCTGCGCCGGAATTCCTGACCGTGCTTACCGCTGTCCTCGAAGCGCCCCTGATCGCGACCCTGCCGACCAGAATCGTGAAGCGGTATGCCGGCCTGTTCGGCTTGGCGATAGCCGAAGTTCCCCTCGATCTAGCGGTAAGCCCGATATCGATGGTCTGGTCGGCGGCAAGCGACAATGATCCCGCCAACCGATGGATGCGATCTCAGGTGACGGAGCTTGTTTCCGCCTATAGCTGAATAGAGATAGGCTGGTCAGTGCCAGGGGTTCCTACCCTGCCTACATTTTGGAGATCACTTCGTCCTCGCCCTCGCGATCGGCGGCGAGCTGGGCGGCCTGGGCCATGATTGCCGGAATGATGCCGGCGACGTCGTCGACGACGAGCGGCTGCACCCGATGAGCGGTGTGCAGGAAGCCTTCTTCCGTCATATGGCGCATCAGTTCCATCATCGGATCCCAGAAACCGTTGATATTGGCAAAGACCATCGGCTTTTCATGACGGCCAAGCTGCGCCCAGGTCATGATCTCGACGATCTCCTCCAGCGTGCCGATGCCGCCGGGCAAGGCGACGAAGGCATCGGAACGCTCGAACATCGTATGTTTGCGCGCGTGCATGTCAGGGGTTACAATAAGTTCGTTGAGCTGACCGAGCGAATGGCGAGTCGCTTCCATATCGATCAGAAATTCCGGGATGATACCCGTCACCTGACCGCCGCCTGAAAGCACCCCGCTCGCAACCGCGCCCATGATGCCTTTGGTACCTCCGCCGTAGATGAGGCGCAGGCCGTATTCGGCGATCTCTCTTCCGAGAGCACGCCCGGCCGCCATGTGGGAAGGATCGCGTCCCGGCCTTGAGCCGCAGTAAACGCAGATGGATCGAATCGGTACAGATTGTTCGGTCATAGGGCAAAACAACTATTCCATTTCAATGCAGTCAAGAAAATTGACTGAAAAGAAGCATGCCGAGCTTGCCAAATTGCGTTGAATGCTTGTGAAAAGCATCGGAAATCGCTAGCAATTTCGGTTACTACGGCAAATTGCCGCCTTGGGAGACATAATGATGAAGAACCGTGCCGGCTTGCTGGCCCTTGCAGTGCTCGTAATCGCAATCCTACTCATGGTATTCTTCGTCATGCCGCGCATCGGCGGCGATGCATCCAAAGTCGGCGACGCCATCAACCAGGCGGGCACGGAGCTCAAGAACACGGTTAACGAAGCGGCAAAGACATCACGCTCTGCCGTGGCCGACTCGGCTGCGGTCGGCGATCAGGTTAGACGCCTTTCGGCCGATGCCGGCATGGCGCTCGGCGAGCTGAAGGCGCTGTTCGCCGACGGCAAAGGCCCAGCCACCGATGTCTTCACAGCCGCCAAAACCAAGGCCATGAATACGCTCACCGCACTTGTCGGCTTCACCGTTCCCGAGGGCATCGATCCCGCAACACAGGCCATTGCCGCCAAGGCCAAGGAAGGCGGTGCCAAGGCGCTCGCCATCGTGCAGTCGCTGCCGGAAAACATCGCCGATGCGCCTGCCGCGATTGCCAAGGCCGAAGCTGCGCTGATCGGCGCGCCGGAGCCAGCCTCTGCCGCGACCGCGGCGGCCGCAAATTCCGGCTCGAAGGTTCCCGCCTTCGACGTCCTGCGCGTCGAGCCTGATGGATCGACCGTCATCGCCGGCTCCGCCGAGCCGAACGGTAAGCTCGAAGTACTCGACGGCGAAAAGGTGGTGACGACGGCCGATGTCGGCCCGAGCGGCGATTTCGCCGCCGTCCTCGACGACCCGCTTCCGGCCGGGGACCACCAACTCGTGCTCAAGGTGACGGGCAAGGATGGCAAGACCGCTCTTTCCGAAGAAGTCGCCACCGTTTCCGTGCCGAAGGACGGCAATGCCGCCAACCTGCTCGCCATGGTCTCCAAGCCCGGCGCGGCGAGCCGCATCATCACGGCGCCGACGGGCGGCACCGAGGTCGCCGACGCCGCCAATCCATTGGCGCCGGCTGCCGACAAGCCGGCAACCAGCGAGGCTGCGACTGCTCCCGCTGCAGCCGACGCGCCTTCCGCAACAGCAGCACCGACCGGTGAGCTGGCGCTGCAGACGCCCGGTCTGCCCGGCGCCTCCGCCGGTGGGACAGACGCGGCGCCGGCTGTTCCCGGTGCTGGCGAAACCGACAAGGCCACTGCGCCCGATGTGATGGTCAACGCCGTGGAGATCGAGGGCAACAAGATCTTCATTGCGGGCATGGCTCGGGCCCACGCCAAGGTCCTCGGTTATGCCGACGACAGCCTTGTCGGCCAGGACACGGCCGGTCCCGACGGCCATTTCGTCATCGACGGCGTCGCGGCCCTTTCGGTCGGCGATCATAAGATTCGCGTCGACGTCGTCGATCCCGCGGGCAAGGTGATCGTGCGGGCCGCGGTGAACTTCAATCGCCCGGCCGGCGATCAGGTGCGGGTTGCTGCTCAAGCCGGCCCCGCCGATGCAAATGGTGCTTCCTCGATGGTGCCGCTCGACGAAGGTGAACTCGGCAAACTCAAGGCCGAAGCCGGCAAGGCGTTCGGGCTTTTGAAGGGGCTGTTTGCCGATGGCAAGCTGCCCGGCGACGAACAGCTGGCGGCGGCGCGCTCGGCAACGGAATTCGCGCTGCGGTCTGTCGCCGACTTCCGCCCGGCAGCCGATGCGTCCGACAGCTTCAAGCAGGCCTCCGGCTCCTCCTCGCAAACCGCCGCCAAGGCGCTGAAAATGCTGCAGGATCTGCCGAAGGATGCAAAATCGGTCGGCGCCGGGCTCGACGGGTTGGGTGTGATCATCGGTGAACTGACCGACACGCCCGCACCGGCCGCGCCCACCGCAAACGATGCTGCGAGCAATCAGCCGAAGACGATCGAACAGGCGCCGCTGACGGCAAACAATGCGGCGGTCATCATCCGCCGCGGCGACACGCTGTGGCAGATTTCTCGCCGCACCTACGGCCTCGGCGTGCGTTATACAACGATCTACATCGCCAACGAGGACAAGATCGTCGACCCTGATCGCATCCGTCCCGGCCAGATTTTCGGCCTGCCGAAGGATGCGCTGCCGAACGCCGAGGAACTGCACCGCAAACGGCTCTCCAAGCAGCACCTCTAAAAGGTAGCGCCTTAAGCGCAACGCGACATGATGAGACCGGGCGGGAGAAACGCCCGGTCTCACTTTTCCCGGCCCCTGTACGTGTTGCATTCCTCGATCCGACGCCCTATCTGCCGGTGGCGGTTCGGGATTCAGGTAAGCGCGCCAGGCGCGCCCCTGCCCTACGCCTTGCCGGACATCGAAGCAAATCATCCGGACTGGAGACACGGCATGGCAAACGGCAAGACAGTTTCGGAATCACACCTGCTGCGGACGCTATTCAACCTCTGGCCCTATATGTGGCCGGCCGGGCGAACCGACCTCAAGATGCGGGTCGTCTGGGCGTCGGTCTATCTGCTGATCTCCAAGTTCGTCCTGCTGCTCGTCCCTTATTTCTTCAAGTGGTCCACCGATGCACTGAACGGCAGGATGGACCTCGCAGGCGGCGCGGTACCGCCGCTCCTTGCCGGCGCCATCGCCCTCGTCATCGCCTATAACGTCACCAGGCTGATCCAGCTCGGCCTCAACCAGCTGCGCGACGCGCTCTTTGCCAGCGTCGGGCAACATGCGGTGCGCCAGCTCGCCTACAAGACCTTCGTGCACATGCACGAGCTGTCGCTGCGTTTCCATCTGGAGCGAAAGACCGGCGGGCTGTCGCGCATCATCGAGCGCGGCACCAAGGGCATCGAGACGATCGTGCGCTTCACGATCCTCAATTCCGTTCCGACCGTCATCGAATTTTTGTTGACGGCGGTGATCTTCTGGTGGGGCTACGGCTTCTCCTATCTTGCCGTCACCGCCTTTACCGTCTGGGCCTATATCTGGTTTACGATCCGCGCATCCGACTGGCGCATCGCCATCCGCCGCTCGATGAACGACAGCGACACTGACGCCAACACCAAGGCGATCGACTCTCTGCTCAATTTCGAAACCGTCAAATATTTCGGCAACGAGGAGATGGAGGCCAAACGCTTCGACAAGTCGATGGAACGCTACGAGAAAGCGGCGACCGACGTCTGGACGTCGCTCGGCTGGCTGAACTTCGGCCAGGGTGTCATTTTCGGTATCGGCACCACCATCATGCTGGTGCTGTCGGCGCTGGCGGTGCAGCGCGGCGAGCAGACGGTTGGCGATTTCGTCTTCGTCAATTCGATGCTGCTGCAGCTTTCCGCGCCGCTCAATTTCATCGGTTTCGTCTACCGCGAAATCCGCCAGGGTCTGACCGACATCGAGCAGATGTTCGATTTGCTCGAGGTGAAGGCGGAGGTCAAGGATGCCCCCGGCGCGGCCGAGCTTCGGATCCACAAGGGCGCGATCTCCTTCAAGGATGTACACTTCGCTTACGATTCGGCGCGTCCGATCCTGAAAGGCATTTCCTTCGAGGTGCCGGCCGGCAAGACGGTCGCGGTGGTGGGGCCGTCGGGCGCCGGAAAATCGACGCTGTCGCGCCTGCTCTACCGTTTCTACGATATCCAGAGCGGCACCATCACCGTCGACGGCCAGGATATCCGCACCGTGACGCAGAAGAGCCTGCGCTCTCATATCGGCATGGTGCCGCAGGATACCGTGCTGTTCAATGACACGGTCGCCTACAATATCCGCTACGGCCGCACGTCGGCGAGCGATGGCGAGGTGTTTGCGGCGGCCGAGGTGGCGCAGATCGCCCATTTCATCGAGACGCTGCCCGAAGGCTTCGATACCAAGGTTGGCGAGCGCGGGCTCAAGCTTTCCGGCGGCGAGAAACAGCGTGTGGCGATCGCCCGCACCATCCTCAAGGCGCCGCCGATCCTGATCCTCGACGAAGCGACATCGGCCCTCGATACGACGACGGAACGGGAAATCCAGACGGCCCTCGACGTGGTTTCGAAGAACCGGACGACCTTGGTCATCGCCCACCGGCTTTCGACCGTCATCGGCGCGGACGAGATCATCGTGCTCAAAAGCGGCGAGATCGCCGAACGTGGCACGCATGCCGCCCTTCTCGAAAGGAACGGCCTCTATGCCTCGATGTGGAACCGCCAGCGTGAGGCGACGCAGGCGGAGGAGCATCTGAAGCAGGTGCGCGACAGCGACGAGATGGGCGTGATCACGCGGCTTGCCCCGGCAGGCTGAAGCGGGAGGCGGTAGCGTTACCCAGCCACTAACGTAAATGTGGAATCGCTGGAACGATCTTCAGCAATCGTTTTTTTGCGGCAAGGCTTATAGGCTGCTGGTGTCTTCCCGAACCTTCAGAATACGGTCTATAAGACCCCATTCAAGCGCTTCCTCCGCCGTCATGAAGCGGTCGCGATCCATCCCGCGCTCAAAGTCGTCGTAGGAACGTCCGCAATGCTCCGCGTAGAGCCGCGTCATGCGTTGCTTGGTCTTTAAAATTTCCTCGGCATGAATCAACATGTCGGAAGCCTGTCCTTGAAAGCCGCCGGAGGGCTGATGAATGAGGATACTGGCATTGGGCAATGCGGCTCTTCCGCCGGGTTCGCCTGCCATCAGCAGGAACGATCCCATTGAACGGGCCGTCCCCATGCAAAGTGTATGTACCGGCGCACGGATGAAGCGCATGGTGTCGTACATGGCCAGGCCGCTGGTCACGCCGCCGCCCGGCGAATTGATATAGAGGTTGATGGGCTTTTTCGGGTTTTCCGCTTCCAGAAACAGCAGTTGCGCGCAGACGAGCGCCGAAACGGTATCGTTCACCTCGCCATTGAGGAAGATAATCCGCTCGCGCAGAAGCCGGGAATAGATATCAAAGGATCGCTCCCCCCGGCTGGACTGTTCTATGACCATAGGGACGAGTTGCATCGCTTCGCGCATCGGCGACCTCCAGACTTTCAGAAGCTAAGGGGAAGGCTCGCCGGGTCAGGCGGCGAGCATGAGAGGCGGGCTGTTGCCGTTCGCCGGCGCTCTTGTCCTTCCATCGAATCTTGCGTCCGTCAGTTGGTGGACGATCCGAAGGCAGGTGCCGCCAATGGCATTCGGGGTGATCGTGAATGTCACAATACTTTCAAGGAAAGGCGGGGTATCGTCACGCAGCTTGTAGCGAACTTCCTGGCCCGGGGTGACGGTGATCGCATCGGGATCAGCCAATGCTTCCTTCGGCAACCATCTTTCCCGAAGTTCAGGAACGGTGACGGCACGCCAGACCTTTTGCGGCGGATCGCCCAAGTCAAACTCCAACTCGACGCCGCTATCCTGCTCCTTGGTCTTCCCTTTGTTCATTGATCCATGTCCTTCAGCAAGACTTTGAGTGCTGCGATACGCTCCGGCCAATAGGCGCGGTATTTTGCGAGCCACTGGGCGATGAGAGCCAACCCATCGGGGTTGACTTCGTAATTCACGAAACGCCCCTGTCGTTCTTCCCTCACGAGCTTTGCACTGCGCAGAACCGCGAGGTGTTGCGACATCGCCGGCTGGCTAATCTCCATGCCCTCGCGCAAGGCACTCGCGTTCATGCTCCCTGCCGCCAGCTTCTCAAAGATCGCACGGCGGGTCGGGTCTGCCAAAGCTCGGAAAAAGTCATTCTCGATCATGAAAACACATAAGCACGTACTTATGCGATTCGCAAGCAATTTCGAGGCAGCTTTCTGTTGCTGCGGAAATCCTAGCCGATGTCCGCATCGGGCCGAAGCCGGTCAAAAGCTACATAGTGGGATCATAAAACCTTAGCGATTCCACATTTACGTTAGTGGATGGGTAGCGTTACCGGCTTTTGTTGTTCAGAACCACGACGGCGGAACCAGGGCCAGGGTCGCAGCATTGCTCAGGAGCTGGTTTTTCGCTAACCAGCAAAAACCGAAAAGCAAGGAGACCGGCAGCCATGAGCCTGTTCAACACGGTTCGCAACACGATCGTGCCCGTGCACAAGGAGGGTTACCCCTTCGTCGCCGCCTTCTTCGTCGCATCGCTGGTGCTGGGCTGGATCTTCAAGCCGCTCTTCTGGATCGGCATGATCTTCACGCTTTGGTGCGCCTATTTCTTCCGTGATCCCGATCGGGTGACCCCGCAGGACGACGATCTCGTGATCTCTCCCGCCGACGGCAAGGTCTCGGCGATCCAGATGGTGACCCCGCCGGCAGAGCTCGACCTCGGCTCCGAGCCGATGCTGCGCATTTCCGTCTTCATGAACGTCTTCAACTGCCATGTGAACCGGGCGCCGATGCGCGGGCGCATCGTCAGCATCAACTACCGCTCCGGCAGCTTCGTCAACGCCGAACTCGACAAGGCGAGCGAGGACAACGAGCGCAACGGGCTGGTGATCGAAACGCGGCACGGCCAGATCGGCGTCGTGCAGATTGCCGGCCTCGTGGCGCGGCGTATTCTTTGCTGGGCAAACACCAACGAGCCGCTGGACGCCGGCGAACGTTTCGGACTGATCCGTTTCGGCTCGCGGCTCGACGTGTTCCTGCCCGCCAGTGCGGCGCCACGCGTCTCGCTCGGTCAGACGGCGATTGCCGGGGAAACCGTCATCGCCGAATTCGCCTCCGCCAAGGGTCCGGTCATCAGCCGCCGCAGCTAAAGCGCGGAACCTCCGCGCCTTTGCCGGAATTGCTCAAGGAACGATTGGAACGCGACATGGAAACACCCTTTCCGCCTTTCGAGCCAAACGGCCCGGATGATTCCGCCCGCGGCCCACGCCTGCGCGAGATTCCGTTCCGCCTCGTCTTTCCGAACCTCATCACCATTCTGGCGATCTGCGCAGGCTTGACCGGCATCCGGCTCGCTTTCGAGAACCGTTACGAACTCGCCGTCGCAATGGTGCTGCTCGCCGCCTTCCTCGACGGCATCGACGGGCGCGTGGCGCGGCTGATGAAGGCGACTTCGAAGTTCGGCGCGCAGATGGATTCGCTTGCCGATATCGTCAATTTCGGCGTTGCGCCTGCTCTCGTCGTCTATGTCTTCGCGCTCGACCAGGCCCGCTCGCTCGGCTGGATCGCCGCGCTGATTTATGCGATCGCCGCCGGCCTTCGCCTTGCTCGCTTCAATGTCATGGCTGAGCGCGAAAACAAGGCGAGCTGGCAATCGGAATATTTCGTCGGAGTTCCCGCGCCGGCCGGCGCCATGCTGGTGCTGCTGCCGGTCTATCTCGGCTTCCTCGGCCTGGCGACGGACCGCACCTTCGCCTATCTCTCTTCGGTCTATACCGTTGCCATCGCCTTCCTGCTCATCAGCCGGCTGCCGGTCTGGTCGGGCAAATCTGAAGGCAACCGCTTGCGGCGCGATCTGGTGCTGCCGATGATGCTCGGTGTTGTGCTCTATGTGGCCCTGCTGATGAGCTACACCTGGGAGGTAATGGTCTTCACCGTTGCCGCCTACCTCGTCTCCCTTCCCTTCGGCGCTCGCAGATGGCGGCGGAAATATGGAACCCTGACGATCGAAGAACCCGGCGTCGGCGACGACGATATCGGCCGGCACATCTGACCTGCGCGCGCTTCCGGATTCTCCCGGGCCACGGAATTGCTTCTCTCCCTGTTGTCGCCTGTTCCCGGACATACGCCCACGCGTCTTCCCGGGGAAAACCGCTCTGCGGTTTTTTTGGAACCGCAACCTTCAGTAAGTATTAACCAACGTAGGCTTCAGTTAAGCCTCGCGAATTATGGTGGGCGTTCACAAATCCTGATAAGCGACGCCGCCGTTTTGTCGCTATTTCCGACGAAAAGCAAAATTACAAAATACCCAGGGAAGCAACACGCAAGGAGAGTATCGTGACTTCGAAGAAGAGCAGTACCGGCGAACAACAGGCGGCCAAGCCAGACCTCGCCGCCAACTATCGCCCGGTCGGCTTGAAGGCCGTTGCCGCCGCATCGCTGATGGCAAAGAACAAGCCGGACAGCGTCAAGAAATCCGCTTGAAGCGCCGAGCTTCGAACAGCAGTCATCCGCGCTTCACGTTCGGTTTCTGGCCCATCCGGCATGGCGTCATCCCAAGACTGCGGCATGGCTCTCGTGACCTGCCTTAAGCATCGCGGGTGAGCCGAACAGCGGCCGTGCCGGAAGCGGCCGGTCCCGCTTTTAGAAAAAGCTGAGCTGGCCGTGATCCGGCCCTTGTTTCGCAGGCGCCTCGAGCGGTGTTTCGACGACGATCAACTCCTGCAGGTCCGGCCCCATATTGGCAACCTTGTCGACCTTGTCGGAAACCGGGATGGCCTCGAAAAAATCGGCCTGAGCAGGCTGCATCAGGTCGACCACCTCGCGCGGTTCCTGCGTCTTGCAATCGAGCCAGCGCGAGAAGTCCTCCGGTTTTATGACGACAGGCATGCGATCGTGGATCGCGGAGATGCCCGCATTGGCTGACGTCGTGAGGATCGCACCAGTATCGACCTCCGAACCGTCGGCCGAAGACCATGTCTCCATCAGTCCCGCGAAGGCGATGACCCCGCCCCGGCGCGGCCTGATCCAATAGGCCTGCGGCTTGCGGCTGCTCTCCTTTGACGGGCGCTGCCATTCGTAAAAACCTGAGGCCGGAATAAGCACGCGTCGATGACGCATCGCCGCCCGAAAGGAGGCCTTGCCGATCGCGGTCTCGGCGCGCGCGTTGATCAGCAGCGGGAAATCCTTCGGGTCCTTGACCCAGCCCGGCGTGAAGCCCCAGCGCACGAGTACGGCGCGCCGGTCGGGCAGGTTGCTGGCCCGCTCCCTGCCCTCGCCTGCGATGACGACGAGGATCGGCTGCGTCGGGGCGATGTTGTAGCGCGCCGGAAAATCGTCGAGATCGAGACCGGAGAAGAAGTTGCGCAGGTCGGCGCTGGAACTTGTCAGGGCGAAACGTCCACACATCGGCCCGTCTTTGCATCCGGCCCGAGTCCGGTCAAGGCGTACTGCATGCTTTTGCGTGACGTGTTTCAGGCTCGCGGCGCAAAGAGGATGACGCTCGCTCCGGCGAGGCAGATCAGTCCGCCGCCGATATCATAACGATCGGGCACGCGGCCTTCGATCAGCCACAGCCAGAAGAGCGAGGCGAGAACATAGATGCCGCCATAGGCTGCGAAGGTTCGACCGGCGGCATCGCTCGGCACCAACGTCAGAAGCCAGGCGAAAAACGCGAGCGAGATCATGCCCGGCGCCAGCCACCAGATGGGCTTTTCAAGCTTCAGCCACGCCCAGAAGGCGAAACAGCCGGCGATCTCGAAAACGGCGGCAAAGGCGTAAATGAGATAGGTCACGCAAAGCCCTTTCGAATATTTTGACTTCTTGTTGCACAGATATCGTTATCTCAGGAACCGCTGTGGAGATTTTTGGGGGTTGTCTCGGGCGCTATCCCACACGAAAATCGGGCAGGGCCCGCAGCCGCGACCCGCAATCATCAGCCCGTCAGATCGAACAGGCCGTCACAGCAAGAGCAGCCATGACCTCCACCGCCAAAGCCGCCTCCTCCGCCATTCTCGAACGCGACGGGCGATTCCTTCTGGTGTTGCGACGCAACCCGCCCTCTGCCGACATGTATGCCTTTCCCGGCGGGCGCGCCGAGCCGGGCGAAACGCCGGAGCAGACGGCGCTGCGGGAGTTCCGCGAGGAAACCGGCATCTCGGCGCATAATCCGCGGCTGTTTTCAACTTATGACCTCAAGACGCATGGGCCGGATGGCAGCATTAGGAGTCATTTCTTCCTGTCAGTCTTTTGCGTCGACGCCGACCGGGAAATGGTGGCGGAAGCCGCCGACGATGCGGCGGCGCTTGGCTGGTATACCGTGGAGGAGATCCGGCGGCTGCCTGTGCCGCAAAGCGTGCTCGAATGCGCGGAACGGCTGGCGGGCGGTGAATAGAAGTGGAAACTTTCAAGGGCGCCTTGTTGCCGTCACGCTCAACGTATCAACTGGAAGCATGATTCCCGTTCGACGCGTTGTCCTGTCTCTGCTCGTGCTTGCCGGCCCTGCCATGGCGCAGGGCAAGAATACGGCGCCTGCGCAGGAGGAGATTGCGCCGCCGGTCGCGACCGTGCCCTATGACGACAAGCTGGCGCGGCTCGCAGAAGTGCTGGGTTCGGTGCATTATCTGAGAACGCTTTGCAAGGCGCCGGGCGGGGATGAGTGGCGGGAAGGCATGAAGCAACTGCTCGATTCGGAGACAGGCAACGAACCGCAGCGCAAGGAAAGGCTCACCGCCGCCTTCAATCGCGGCTACCGAACCTTCGCGTCCGTCTACACGGATTGCACCCCGGCGGCCATCGTGGCAGAAGAGCGCTACCGTAACGAAGGTGCAACACTCGCCACAGAAATTACCTCGCGCTTTGGAAATTGACGTTTAATTAACCTGTTTTCGCATGCGGACGTGTCGTTTTGGGAAAAGGCTGTTAGTGTTATTAACGGTGCAGTAAGACATGAGAAGTTCTGAGGAAAAGACAATGGAAGCAAGCCTCAACGACATCGACGACATGATCGTCCACGAAAAGATGCAGGCGGCTCTGGAGTACCAGAACGAGGCTTGGGCCGACGGCATGGCCGACGGGATCGAACCGGAGATCATTGCTGATGCCGCCATCGCGCATGCCCTGCGCGAAACCATTCGATTGCACGGGGAAAACAGCGCCGAAGCTCTGCTCGATTCGCTGCGCGACCGTATGCTTGCCGGCGAATTTTCCGCCAACCGCACCCTGCAATAATTACTATCAGAGAGTTCGATGCGCATCGGTAAAGAGAAAGTTTCGCGAATTCGGCTCGCGCCGGTGCTGCTTGCGCTGAGCTTTGCCGCCGGCACCGTCCTCCTTGCGCCCTCGGCCTACGCGCTTTCCGAACTCCACAAGATCCCCGGCCAGGCCCCCAGCGACGCGCCGCCCGCACAGGGAAGTGCTGAGGGGCAGAACCAGACCCAAGGCACAACTCCCAGCGTTCCCATGGCGGAGCCGCTGGTCAACAGCCAGAACAATCAGGGCGTTGACAAGACGCCGGGTGCCCAGGACGCATCCAAGCCGGTCGAGGTGATTTACGACATCAATAAGGCGCCCGAGCCGGTTCGAAAAATGCGGCAACAGATCGTCGAGGCCGCCGCCTCCGGCGACCTCGAACGGCTGCGGCCGCTGATGGGCACTGGCAAAGACCAGACGCAGGTGACGGTGGGCGAAGCGAGCGACGACCCGATCGGCACGCTGAAAGATCTCTCCGGCGATCCCGACGGAGACGAAATTCTCGCCATCATGCTCGACATCGTCTCGACCGGTTTCGTTCATGTCGGCCAGGGCACAGCCGACGACATGTATGTCTGGCCCTATTTTGCAGAGAAGGATCTGAAGTCGCTGACCCCGCCGGAGCGAGTCGAGCTGCTGCGCATCGTCACCGCCGGCGATCTTTCCGACATGCAGGAGTTCGGCGGATATAATTTCTACCGCCTCGGCATTACGCCCGACGGCAAGTGGAAATTCTTCACGGCGGGCGACTGACGCCGCCCCGCGGCATGTCGCATGACCTTGCGATCCGCTTTACGAAGTCATACCTCTGAGCGACGACCAACGCGACAGGTTCCGCCATGCCAGCCGTATTCCTGAAAGACCGGTCACTGCTCTCCGTCGGCGGCGCGGACGCCCAGTCCTTCCTACAGAACCTGATCACCACCGATGTCATTTCCCTGGGCGCGGACGAGGCGCGGCCCGGAGCACTGCTGACACCGCAGGGCAAGATCCTGTTCGACTTCATGGTCTGGCAGGACGGCGACGGCTATCTGATCGAGACGGATGCCGGCCAGTGCGAAGCGCTGGCGAAGCGGCTGACGATGTACAAGCTGCGGGCCGCCATTACGCTTACGACCGTCGCTGAGAATGGCATTACCGTTTGCTGGGGCGAGGATGCCGATAGCATCGGCGGTGCTCGAGACAGCCGCTTCGCCAAGGCGGGTGTCCCGCTGCGCCGCCGGGCAGGAAGGCATGGCGATGATGCGCCGTCACTCTACGACGCGCTGCGCATCCGCCATGGTATCGTCACCTCAGGATCGGACTTCGCCTTACAGGATGCCTTCCCGCATGACGTGCTGATGGATCTGAATGACGGCCTCTCCTTCAAGAAAGGCTGCTATGTCGGCCAGGAGGTTGTCTCGCGCATGCAGCACCGCGGCACCGCGCGCCGTCGCGTTGTCACCGTGTCCGCCGCAACGACCTTGCCTCAAATGGGCACGCAGATCACGGCCGCCGGCAAGCCGGTGGGGACACTCGGTTCGGTCGAGGGCGGCAGCGGGCTTGCGATCGTGCGAATCGACCGCGCCGGTGCCGCGATGGCGGAAGGCACGCCGCTGCTGGCCGGCCAAACGCCGGTTTCCCTCGCCCTGCCGCCATGGTCCGGGCTTGTCTTCCCCACCAGCGTCGACGAGGCCAGCGCGTGACGGCCAAAGCTCCGCGTGCCTGGCAACGCATGCTGTCCGGGCGCAGGCTCGATCTGCTCGACCCCTCGCCGCTCGATGTCGAACTCATCGATATCGCCCATGGGCTCGCGCGTGTGGCACGCTGGAACGGCCAGACATCAGGCGATCATGCCTTTTCGGTGGCGCAGCACAGCCTCGTCGTCGAAGATATTTTCCGCCGCTTCAACAATGCGCGGCCGGAGGACTGTCTGATGGCGCTGCTCCACGACGCGCCCGAATATGTGATCGGCGACATGATCTCGCCGTTCAAATCCGTTGTCGGCGGCGGCTACAAGGCGGTGGAAATGCGGCTGGAGGCCGCCGTGCATCTGCGCTTCGGCCTGCCGCCGCATCCGTCGCTCGATCTCAAGGACCGGATCAAGAAGGCCGACACGATCGCCGCCTATTTCGAGGCAACAGTCCTTGCCGGTTTCACGCCCGCCGAGGCGCAGAAATTCTTCGGCCAGCCGCGCGGCATCAGCAAGGAGATGCTGATGATCGAACCTTTGCCGGCGCTGGAAGCACAGCGGTTGTTCTGCGAGCGCTTTGCGGCGATCGAGGCCGAGCGGGGGATGGTATCGTGAGCTTCATCGTCGTCTCGCCGCTCTCGCGTATCGCCGAAATGGCGGTGCGCCACAAGGCGGGCGACATGATCAGCCTGATCGCCAAAGAACAGACCTTTCACCGGCCGGGTGTGATCGCCCCCGACCGCCATCTGACGCTTTCGATGAACGACATCGCGTTCAAGGGCACCGGCGGTCTCGTGGCGCCGGACGAAACGCATGTGCAAGCGATCATCGAGTTTGCCGCATCATGGCGGCAGGAGACCCCGCTGCTCATCCATTGCTGGATGGGCGTGTCGCGATCGCCGGCCGCGGCACTCATCGCAGCGTTGTCGATCGCGCCGGATCAGGACGAGGAAGGACTTGCCTGTCGGTTGCGCGCCGCCTCGCCTTTCGCGACGCCGAACGCCCGGCTAATCGAGATCGGCGACACATTGCTTGACCGCGGCGGCCGGCTGGTGGCGGCCGTAAAGGCGATGGGCCGCGGTGCCGACGCCGATGGCAACGCACCCTTCCTGCTTACGATCCGCGACGACGCCTGCAGTTGACGCTGCTGCCGTCCGCTCCATCTTGGCCTCGACCCATGCACAATTCTCAAGGCCTGATCATGGAACAACAAGCAGCCGACGTCCTCCTCGCCACCCGCACGGCACTCAGCCAGGCAAGCGCACTTGCAGTCCAATATTCCTTCTCGATCCTCGGGGCGTTGATCCTGCTCGTCATCGGCTGGACGCTGGCCGGCTTTGTCAGCCGCTGGGCCTATGAGGGCCTGTCGCGCATCCATGGCATCGACGAGACCCTGGCGCGCTTCTTCACCAATGTGGTGCGCTATGCGCTGCTGATCCTGGTGTTCATCACCGTTCTCGGCCAATTCGGCGTCCAGACCGCCTCGATCATCGCCGCCCTCGGTGCAGCCGGCCTGGCGATCGGGCTGGCGCTGCAAGGGACACTGCAGAATATCGCGGCTGGCATCATGCTCCTGATTCTCAGGCCGTTCCGCGTCGGCGAATATATCGAAACCAGCAGCGTGGCCGGCACGGTGCGCGAGATCGGATTGTTCGCCACGGAACTCAGAACCGGCGACGGGCTCTATCGGCTGGCGCCAAATTCGACGCTATGGAACACGCCGATCACCAACTTCAGTCGTGAACCTACGCGGCAAAACGACCTGAAAATCAGCATTTCTCGTGAGGATGACCTCGATCTGGCGATGGAGACGTTGATGGGCATTGCCAAAGGTAACCCAAGAGTGCTGGCGTCACCGGCACCCCACGTTTTCATCGACAGCCTTGGTGAAAGCACGATATCGCTAACGCTGCGCTACTGGGCAAAGACCGGTGACTGGTGGCAGGTCAGCCGCGACATGGTGAAGCGGGTAAAACTTGCCTTCGATGAAAAGGGCGATCCGACCGCTGTGCGGGACGGTGGAAGTTCCGCGCTAGGAAAAAGGTCCAACGGCACGGCGACGGAAAAGCCGACACGGCAGTGAAACGCTGCAGCGCAGGGGCGCTCGTCGGCCTATTCGACCACGCCGCAGGCTAGTCTTTCCCCGGCGTCACCGGAAGGCTGGCTGCGATAATCGTCGGAATTGGCGTGCACCATCAATGCGCGGCCGCGAATGCCATCTTTCTTGCCATCGAGCGTGACCATGCCGTCGAAGATCTGCGCTCTGAGAACCCCGTCCTGTCCGACATATTGATTGGGCATGTCGCCGGCATGCGGCCCTTTGGCGGCAAGGAGGCCATGTTCGGCCGAGTCCGGGTTGAAATGACCACCTGCCGATTCGTAATGGCTCGCCGCGTCGCAGCGGCCGGTTTCATGAACATGAAAGGCCACCCATTTGTTCGCCGGCAGCCCCGATATCTCCACTTCGATCAGGACGCCGCCATTGGCGGCGGCCGTCAACTGGGCGCGGCCATTTTCCTTGCCGTCCTTGCCGACGAAGTTGGCGACCGCCGTCTGCTTGTCCTGAGCGCTTGCCGGCAATGCAGCCGCCAGCAGGCTCAGGGCGGCGATGAAGCGCATGGCTTTCATGGAGATCTCCTTCCCTCCGGTTGTTCTTCTGAACGTATCAACCCGAAAGGTGTTCCTCTGCGGAGCATCCAAAGAGAAAAGCCGGCCAACGGGCCGGCTTTAGATCACGTGCGCTGTGACAGTGTCAGGCAACGGCGTCGAAATCGAACTGGCCGTAGGTCTTGCGGTAGAGATCGTCGGATTGACTGCCGGTTTCCGACGCGGTCTGCTGCAGCGGATAGGGGACGGCGATGCTGCTTGTCGTGCCGCTATCGTGGGTATCCATCATCAGCGCGATCAGGCTGCCGGAAAATTTGGGCTGAGTCTCGCTGCCCATGTCTTCCTCCAGGAGTTCCTTGATGATGCCGGGCTTCTCATCGGCGGCACGCTCGCCGCGGCTCAACACGCCGTCGCCGTTTAGATCAAGCCGCGAAAGCGTCGCGAGATACGCATATGAAGTGTCTGAAACGGATGTGGTGCGGGTCACACAAACCTCCATTCACCGCCTTTTGCCGGTGGCGTTTCTACGCAATACGGGGTGGGAAATAACTGTTGACTCGGTGGTTAAACTGATTTGCGCAGTGCGTCAATAAGCTGTTAACTTCTCGTTAACAATGGTTGACGGAAATTAACGGAGTGCACTCAGACCCGCGCTCCGGCGGCAGCCCTCCCGGTTTTTCGGCGATTTTCAGCATCGAAACAAGCGTCTGACGGCGTGCACCAGTGCTGCACTGCAACCGAATATTAATCCAGCCGTTCCAAGGTAATCATCCGGCGTCACCCATTATACGTATTCATAAGAACTGATTTCGATGTTTCTCTCAGGAAGGTTTTTCATGTCCGAAATTTTGAGGCACGTTCATCAGACGCGGGCGGCTCTTGCCGTTGCCGTTCTCCAAGACGCTTCCACATGAAGGCCGAGGCGCTTTTCTGGCGGCAATGCACCGAGGCCGTCATGGCCGATGGATCGATCGATGCGCAACGTCTGATGGAGCTGGTGATCGCAACCTATCGCGGCCATGAAAGCGACTATGATGCAATCGAGAGAAGTGCAGAAACCCTTCAAAAGGAAAACCGGACGCTGAGAGGGAACCTGTCGGCGCTCAGCCAGGCATTCGACGGACAGAAAAGACTCTTCGAGAGCGTCCTGAACAACCTGCCGCTCGGCCTCAGCGTCTTTGACGCCAGCCAGCGGCTGACGCTTTACAATCTCCGCTTCCCTCAGCTCTACGGCCTGCCGCCGGAAGATGTCGCCGCGGGCGCGACGATCGACGAACTCATCGGCAAAATGCGCGGCAACGAAAGCGCTGCATCCAAACCCGTCCGGCAGACAGCACGGCCTTCCCCCGTCAAGGCGGGAAGCAGCAGCATCCGCCGGCGCGAATGGCTGATGCATGATGGCCGCATCATTCAAAGCGTGGTGACCATCCTCTCCGACGGCAGCAGCATTGCCATTCATGCCGATATCACCGAGGATCGAAAGGCGGCCCAGCGCATCACCTATCTCGCCCATCACGATCCCCTGACCGGACTTCCCAATCGGATGCATTTCCGCGAGCTGGTTGATGCGACGCTCGGCGAGCGCAAGCCGCACGAGCAGATCGCCCTCGTCCACCTCAATCTCGACCGTTTCAAATCGATCAACAATACGATCGGGGTGTCGGTCGGCGACAAGATCCTGCAGCAGGTCGCGGAGCGGATCCGAGCCTCGGCCGGGTCGGAAAACATGCTGGCGCGCCTTGGTTCGGACGAGTTCGCCATCCTGCAGACGGGCAAGCAGCAGCCGAGAAACGTGACGGCGCTGGCCGACCAAATCCGCCGATCGCTTTCCGAGCCATTCCTGAACGGCGAGAAAAAGGTGACGCTCAGCGTCTCCATGGGTATTGCGATCGCTCCCGAGAACGGCGGGGAAACCGATATCCTGCTGAAAAATGCCGGCGTGGCGCTGTCGCATGCCAAGGCGGACGGACGCAAGCGCGAGCGCTTCTTCACCGGCGAAATGGAAGCGCAGATGCAGTTGCGCCACGCGCTGGAGGCAGATCTTCGAGCCGCCGTCGATAACGAGGAATTCGAACTGCATTACCAGCCGCTCTACGATCTTGCCGAGCGGCGAACCTGCGGTTTCGAAGCATTGATCCGCTGGAACCATCCGGTCCGAGGCCGCGTGCCGCCGATGGATTTCATTCCGCTTGCGGAGGAGGTCGGCCTCGTCGTCGATATCGGCCGCTGGGTTTTGCGGCGGGCCTGCAGGGATGCGGCCCAATGGCCGGAGAGCGTCAAGGTCGCAGTCAATGTTTCGGCGATCCAGTTCCGCAGCGGCAACCTGATGCAGGACGTCAGCGAAGCGCTTGCCGCGGCCGGGCTCTTGGCATCGCGGCTCGAACTGGAAATCACCGAGAGCGTGCTGATGGAGAACCTCAACGAGGTGCTGCCGATCCTGCATGCCCTGAAGGATCGCGGCATCCGCATCTCGATGGACGATTTCGGCACCGGCTACTCCTCGCTGAGCTATCTCTCGAGCTTTCCCTTCGACAAGATCAAGATCGACAAATCCTTCGTCAACGATATCGTCGACAACAAGGAAGCGCATGCGATCATGCGCGCGATCATCCTGCTCGGCGATGCGCTCGGCATGCGCGTGACCGTCGAAGGCGTCGAGACGGCCGCCCAACTGACGCTGCTCGAATGCGAGGAATGCGACGAGATCCAGGGCTATCACATCAGTCCGCCGCGCCCGGTCCGTGACGTGCCCCATCTTCTCTCACTGCCGCCGAAGAGCAGCGGCGCGACAGCTTTTCCGACGCTCGAGCGCTGACCTCCCTCGATTGCGACTCGCACGTTAAGCCGCTACAAACCGACTTCGAGATCCCCGGGTTTCGTAGCCGCGTCGGTTCCTGCGAAGCTCTTCGCTTTCGGCCGGCGCTCTTCGACGTTTTTCTTCCGACAAGAGGTGGCGTAATGTTCGAGGCCGAAGCCTTCTCCCCTCATGAAACGCTCGCAGCGGCGCTGGTCGCACACGCGGCCGAGGGCGACGACGGCTCACACGATCTTGCCCATATCCTGCGCGTCTTCAGGAACGCCATGCGCATCCATGCGGGAGAAGGCGGAGATGGGCGGATCCTTGCCGCCGCCGTGCTGCTGCACGACTGCGTCGCCGTCGAGAAGAATTCGCCCTTGCGGGAAAAAGCGTCGGCCTTGGCTGCGGAAAAGGCTTCGGTGATCCTTTCCGAACTCGGCTGGAGCGAAGCGGATATCGAAGCCGCGGCCCACGCCATCACCGCTCACAGTTTTTCCGCCGGGGTGGCGCCGCAGACGCTCGAGGCGAAGATCCTGCAGGATGCCGACCGGCTGGACGCGATCGGCATGGTCGGCGTCGCGCGCTGCTTTTATATCGGCGGACGAATGGGGTCAGGGCTCTACGATCCGTTCGACCCTGCGGCTACGAACCGTCCCCTCGACGACAAGCGTTATGCCATTGACCACTTCCAGACGAAGCTGTTCAGACTGGCGGAGGGATTCCAGACCGAGACCGGCCGCCGGATTGCGGCCGCGCGCGACAAGAGCCTGCGCGATTTTCTCGCGGCGTTCATGGATGAAATCTAGAGAACGAGATTCAGGGAGAAAGCATGCGCATCAGCAACCTCTTCATCTACCCGCTCAAGAGCGCTCGCGCCATCGCGCTACCCGCCGCCGACATTGGCGCCGAGGGGCTTGCCGGCGACCGGCGGGCGATGATCACCGACCCGCAGGGTCACTTCATCACCCAGCGCGAACTGCCGGACCTCGCGCGCATCGCGGTACGCCCGGAACCCGGCGCCTTTCGGCTGCTGATGCAGGGAAAGTCTGAGCTAGCGGTGCCTCTGCCTCGGCATGAAGCCCGCATGGATGTGACCGTATGGAAATCGACCGTCAGCGCCGCCGTCGCCGATCCCGACAGCAACCACCGGCTTTCCGAATGGCTTGGACGCGAGGTGCGGCTGGTTTTTTTCGATGGGCAGGCACGACGGACGGCGAGCGCCGAATGGGCCGGCGAAGGCTCGCCCGTCACCTTTACCGACGGCTACCAGATCCTGGTGACGACGACGGGTTCGTTGAAGGCGCTGAATGCCGATCTCGCCGTTCATGGCGAAGGCGCGGTCGGCATGGAACGTTTCCGTCCGAACATCGTCATCGATATCGACGAGGCCTGGCCGGAGGACCGCTGGGCGGCGATCGAGATCGCCGGCATCCGTTTCGATCTCGTCAAGCCCTGTTCCCGCTGCATCATGACGACGCAGGATCAGTTGACCGGTTCGCGCGAGGTGCCGAACCCGATGCCAGCCATGGGCCGTATCCGCATGTCTGCTGACCGGCGTGTGCCCGGGCCGCTCTTCGGCTGGAACGTCACGCCGCGTGACAGTGGAAGGATCACGATCGGTGACACCGTCAAGATCATTGAAGTGCGGCCGGAAGGCTGGGCACTGAAGGTTCGCGCGCGAGGGTAGGTCCGAATTGCGGAAGGGCTGTTTGAACGGCGCTTTCGTCCGTATACGTCGCGACATCCCCTCATTCCCGTGCTCGTCACAGGAATGAGGGGGCGTGCGTCGCGCCCGCCCCCTACCCGCGCCCGAGTGCGGCGTCGATCGCGACCATGACCTCGGCTGACAGCGGTCCCTTTTCCAGCGCGCCGGCATTTTCCTCCACCTGGGCGACGGTGCGGAAGCCCGGAATGGGGAACGTGCGCGGAGACCTCGCGAGGAGCCAAGCGAGCGCCCCCTGCGTCAGCGTGCGGCCGCCTGACGTCAGGAGATCGCGGACGGCATCGAGCCTTGCGGCAAATTCCGGAGCCATGCGCCCGTCCTTGAAATAAACCATCCAGGGAAGTGCCGCGCCGCGGACATCCTTGGCGCCCACTGCCTTGTCGGCGGTGAACTTGCCGGTCAGGAGCCCCATGGCCAGCGGACCGCGATTGATGGAGATCAGGCCCTTCCCTTCGATCACCGCGATCATCTCCGGCACCGGATCGAAGACGTTCATCGTATGCTGGACCGAGACAAAGCCAGCGCGGCCGGCATGGCGGGCGGCGCGATCCGGATAATCGGTGCTCCAGCCGAATGCGTCGATCTTGCCTTCGGCGCGCAGGGCCTCCAACGTATCGAAGACGGCATCCGACTGTTCCAGCGGAAAATCGTTGATGTGAAACTGCAGCAGATCAAGGCGGTCGCGCTTGAGACGGAGCAGCGATGTCTCGACCGAGCGGCGAATGAAAGCCTCATCGGCGAAGGCGCCGATTGCCTGCTTCGTCTCGGCATCGGTCGCGAAGCCGAATTTGGTGGCGACGACGATATCGTCACGATTGCCGATCGCCCGGCCGAGCACCTCTTCCGAATGGCCAGCGCCGTAGTTCGAAGCGGTGTCGAAGAAGCGGATGCCGAGCGCGATGGCGCGATTAATCGCTTCGACCGATTCATTGTCGTCGACTTCGCCCCAGCCAAGCGGCGTGTCACCAGCGTAGAAAGGGCCGCCGATCGCCCAGCATCCCATGCCGAGGCGCGGGATTTCGCGACCGTTCCAGAGCGTGATCGTCGTCGGTGATGCGGTCTTGGTCAGCATGGGATCCTCCTTGATTGGCAGTCAAGAGATAGGTGCCGCCCATCGGCGGGTAAACCGCCAAATCCGGAGGATGTTTTGCAGCAGTAAAAAACCAGGTCAGGCGGAGACGCCATTCGGACCGGAAAGCGTCCGCGAGGCTGGATCAAGCGCCCTGAGGGCGGCCTGGACGAAACCGTCACGGGCTGCCGCAGCCTCGATGCCGCGCGGCTCGTAAACATGGCGATGCAGGAAGAACCCGGTCAGACGGAACGCGGCTGCAAGGCTGTCGAAGTCCGCCGCATGATTGCCTTCGACGCCGAGGAAGGGCGGCAGGATCAGCATCTTGTCGGCCCACGGCGCGCCGGCGCTGCGGCTGACGGCGCGGCCGGATTTCGGCGAGACATAGGCGAGATCGGAGCGGGCGCCGGTCGCCGCGCATTCGGCAAGATCGAGGCCGAAGCCGAGATCGTTCAGCACCGCCAGCTCGAAACGCACGAAAAGTTCGCCGGCATCAGCCGGGTTATGCAGGTGATCGAGGATCACCTGCAGCGCGTCGAACAGGTGCGGATGCGGGTCTCGCTCCGGCAGCAGCCGCAGCAGAGCGCCCATCGCCTGGACGCCGTAGACGGCTGTCGCCGTTTCCATCAGACGGGCGGCGCGCAGCGTCACGGGCTCGACGCGGAATTCGCCGAGATGTTCGTCAAGCCGGGCGCGCCAGACGACCTCGACGGCATTGCCCGGCTGCAGCACCGGCTGCATGGCGCGGGAGCGACCGGAACGCACCAGACCGAGGTGACGGCCGCGATCACGCGTCATCACCTCGGCGATGACGCTCGTCTCGCCGTGGCGTTTGACGCCCAGAATGATTGCATGGTCCTGCCACTGCATAAAAAGTCCCTGCGGCCGATTACCCTATCGTAGCGCATAAGTCGGGAAACCGGAATCGATTTCCCGAAGGATTGCCCGCAGTTTCAAAGTGATAGCATCTTGCGCGCAGGCGCTCTCAAGCAGATCCCGCTTCCGTCACGGACTGCGTCATGCCGCAGCCGGCAGAAGTCTCTGCAGGAATTCGCGCATCGCCTTTTCGTCGAAAGGCTTCACCAGCAGCGGTATGTGCTGAAGGTCGCACGGGAAGTCACGGATATCGGAATAGCCGCTGACGAATCCGAAGGGAATACCGGCATCAAGAAGATGGCGGGCAAATCCGAAACTCATGCCCTCGCCGAGGTTGACGTCGAGAAGGGCGAAATCATATTTTTCTGCAGCGATGGCAGCCCTTGCCTCATCGAGACTGCCGACAATATCGATGCTGTCGACACCGGCCAGGCGCAAGATATCCTCCGCCTCCATTGCGATGATCAGACTGTCCTCGAGAACCAAAACACGGAGTGCATTCATGATTCCGTGCCCCTCGTCAGGCACTTGTCGCAGCGCCCCGGCCTTTTCGCCAACATCATTGCCCTCCGGTGCCCCGCATGGCACGCTATCGGTGAATTCCGCCACCAGTTCTGAGTAAACCATTTTTCTGCCCGGTCGATAAGAATCAAAGTCGGAGGAAAGATGACGGCCGACCTTATTTTCCCAAATGCTAAACCGCATTTAAAAAAGACATAGGCCCTTCGGCTAAATGAAGGGACGCTTGCCCTCTCCAAGCCCCTCCCAGCCGGCGATCGCCATCAATTCCTCACCGTTTTGAACTTCGCAGCCGCGTTCCTGCCAGCGGATCAGACCGCGTTCCCCAAGCTTTCTCAGGGTCTTGTTGGTGTGAACGATGGAAAGACCGAGAGTGTCGGCGATGTGCTGTTGTGTGATGGGGATGAATTTGCGGCCGTCGAAGAGATCGAGCTTCCTGCCGCGCTCATACAGGAAAGCGATGAGATAGGCCGCTCTTTCCAGTGCGGTGCGGCGGCCGATGCTCAGGAGATGCTCGTCCAGTATCCGCTCTTCGCGCGCGGCGATCCAGGTGATGTCGAAGGCGAGCGACGCATGTTTGTTGTAGAGCGTCATCAGCCGGTCACGCTCGAAGACGCAAAGCGAAACGGGTGACAACGCTTCGATGGAATGCTGCATTTCGCCGGCGATCGTTCCCTGCAGACCGATCAGGTCACCGGGCATGATGTAATTCAGAATCTGGCGGCGACCGTCCTCCAGCATCTTGTAGCGGAAGCCCCAACCGGACAGCACGGTGAAAAGATGAGCGCTGTGGGCGCCCTCAACGAGGATGGTGGAACCGGCATCGACGGCAAGTTCGCCGCGCTTAAAACGCGAAACGAATTCGAGCTCGTCTTGGCTAAATTCCCTGAAATGCGGCAGGGGCCGCAAAGGACATAGCTCGCAAGGAGTCTTGAAGGAATGGATGCGTTTCGAGGTTGCCATGCCTGCCCTGCGGTCGCGCAACGACGGCGCGTCAGGCGCGCCGTCGACGGGGAAATGCTCAAAGCTCGGATTCGTTCCGCAACGAACCGAATTTTTTCCTAAGAAACAAGGCACTGGAGGCTAGCCGATAAAATCGTTGCCATCCTTATTTAGGAAATTCGAGGCCCATTTCGCGGAACCGCTCCGGGTCATCACCCCAGTTTTCGCGAACCTTGACGAAGAGGAAGAGATGGACCGGCTGCTCTAATATTTCCGACAATTCCTTGCGAGAGGCAGTCGAGATCGCCTTGATGGTTTCGCCACCTTTGCCGAGGGCGATCTTTTTCTGGCTGTCACGCTCGACATAGATTACCTGCTCGATCCGCACCGAGCCGTCCTTGCGCTCCTCCCACTTTTCCGTTTCGACATGCGAGGAATATGGAAGCTCCTGGTGCAGGCGCAGAAACAGCTTCTCGCGGGTAATCTCGGCGGCGAGTTGGCGCATGGGAAGATCGGAGATCTGGTCTTCCGGATAGTACCACGGCCCCTCCGGCAAGGTGGTGGCCAGATAATCCATGACGTCGTCGCAGCCGGAACCGGTTTCGGCCGAGATCATGAAGGTGCGCTCGAAAGCAATCTTCTCGTTGGCGCTCGCGGCCAGCGCCAGCAGATCCTCGCGGTTGACGCGGTCGATCTTGTTCAGCGCCAGGATCTTCGGCTGCTGGACTTCCTTGAGGCCTTCAAGGATGGCTTCGGCATCACCGCGCAGGCCGCGCTCGCTGTCGATCAGCAGCATGATCAAGTCTGCATCCTTGGCGCCGCCCCAGGCGGATGTCACCATGGCGCGGTCGAGCCGGCGGCGCGGCTTGAAGATGCCGGGCGTATCCATGAAGACGATCTGGGCATTTTCGTGGATGGCAATGCCGCGCACGATAGCCCGCGTCGTCTGTACCTTATGGCTGACGATCGAGACCTTGGCGCCGACAAGACGATTGACCAACGTCGATTTGCCGGCATTGGTCGGCCCGATCAGCGCGACGAAGCCCGAATGCGTCGGACCATGGATTTGTGCAGCAGCGTCGGCCGCGATATCTTTTTCTTGAGTCATTGTCCCGTCAGTTTCCGGCAGGCGATTGCTGCCAAATGCCTTCACGCTCGAGCATCTTGGTCGCCGCAACCTGTTCGGCGGCACGCTTCGACCGCTCTACGCCGGTTTCCGGCTTTATGCCAGCAACTTCCACCGTCACCTTGAAGCGCGGATCATGGTCCGGTCCGCTACGTTCATCAACCCGATAGATCGGTGTGACGCCGAATTTCGCGTGTGACCATTCCTGCAGCTCGGTTTTGGCGTCGCGCTTGGCGCCGTCGGCCCTGACCGCCCTGCCTTGCCAATAGCGCAGGATGAACCGGCGGGCGACTTCGAGACCGCCATCGAGATAGATCGCGGCGATCAGGCTCTCGACGACATCGGCGCGCACATTCATCATGCGCTTGCCGGTCAATTTCTTCACATCGGCGCCGGTGCGGATATAGAGATGCAGATTGAGTTCGTCCGCGACCGCGGCACAGGTTTCAGCACTGACGAGCTGGTTGAGGCGAACCGAGAGCTCGCCTTCCCCCGCCGTGCCGAAGGTGCGGAACAGCAGCTCGGCGATGCAGAGCCCGAGCACCCTGTCGCCGAGAAACTCCAAACGTTCGTAATTGCCGCCCTTTTCAGTCCGGGCGCTGGCATGGGTCAGCGCGCGGTCCAGGCGTGCCTTTTCGGCGAAGTCATGGCCGATCAGGCTTTCGAGCTTTGCGCGGTCTGCCGCAGAAAGCGTCTGCGCCTTGCTCATTCAACGACCTTGAAAAGGCGGTCCCATCGCATGTTGGTCGGCCACTTCCAGATTTCGCGGAAAGACGTGTCGTTGCCAAGCGAGAAGAAGATGACGCTGGCGCGACCGACAAGATTTTCAGCCGGCACGAAGCCGACGTCGAAGCGGCTGTCCAGCGAGTTGTCGCGGTTGTCGCCCATCATGAAATAATGGCCTTCCGGCACGATGAATTCGCGGGTGTTATCGCCGCGCGACACCGGCGACTGGTCGAGCGTGTCGTAAGTCTTGCCGTTATCAAGCGTCTCGCGGAATACCGGCACGTCCTCGCCCGGATCGAGCTTGTAGTCCGAGGTGAAACTGCCATCAGCCACCTTCGGAACCGGCTTGCCATTGACGTAGAGAACGCCGTCAGTGACCTGAATATGGTCGCCGGGCAGACCGATGCAGCGCTTGATGTAATCGACATCGGGATTCGGCGGGAAGCGGAAGACGACGATATCGCCGCGCTTCGGATCGGAGCCCAAGATGCGGCCGCTAAACAGATCAGGCGAGAAGGGCAGCGAATACTTCGAATAGCCGTAAGCGAACTTATTGACGAAGATATAATCGCCGACGAGCAGCGTCGGCATCATTGAACCGGACGGAATAGTGAAGGGCTGGAACAGCACGGTTCGAATCACCATCGCCAAAATCAGCGCCTGAATGATGACCTTGATATTTTCCCAGAGGGCGTTCGGCTTGGTATCGACTTTTTCGGACACTCAGTCTTATTCCTTCAAGACGCCGTAAAGGCGCAATTCTTTCTGCCGTTCTCTCTAGCGGCTTCGGCCGGTTGCGGCAATGGCGACAACATTAAAAGCGACGAGAGGTCGCGATCAAACGCTCCCGGGGTCACGATCAAACGCTCCCGGGGTCACGATCAGAGGCTCTCGGGCAACGCCTCAATGATAACGAAGGCCTGCGCCAAGGGATAATCATCGGTTATTGTCAAATGAATGGCGGGCCGATGGCCCGCGGGCAGCATCGATTCCAGGAGCACGGCAGCGGTACCGGTCAACTGCATGGTCGGCTTGCCGCTCGGCAGGTTGACGACGCCCATGTCCTTCCAGAAGACGCCCTGGGCGATGCCGGTGCCGAGCGCCTTGGAACAGGCCTCCTTGGCGGCGAAACGCTTGGCATAGGATGCGGCGCGGTTTGCCCGGCGGTCGGAGCGGGCGCGCTCGATCTCGGTGAAGCAGCGGTGGGTGAAGCGCTCGCCGAAGCGCTCGATCGATTTCTCGACACGACGAATGTCGATCAGATCGCTGCCAATGCCGATGATCATGCCGGAACCTTCCGTCGCCCAAGAATTCTGTACCGGTTCATACGCTCGGTATGTCGCCGGCCGGACCCGCCAGGCGCAGGCGCGCCCGCTCCATCAGCCGCGTTCGGCGGCGGGCCTGAAACCCCTTGACGGTGTAGAACGTCAGCGCATAGAGCGCAACGGCGGTTACGATCCCCGGCGGAATAGCGCCGATCAGCATCGGTTCCAGCACTGGCCTCCACAATTCGGTGAAGTTCAGCTTGTGAAAGAGCGCGGCGAGATCCACCGCCTGACCGGCCAGATGATCCTCACGGCTGAGCAGCAGATGGCCGATCTCCCAGGTGACCCCCCAGATGAAGGGATAGGTCAGCGGATTGCCGAAGGCGGCGCAGCCGAGAGCCGCGGCCACCATATTGCCGGAGAGGAGATAGGTGATGACGAAAGCCATGACGAAATGCACGCCAATGAACGGCGTCCACGAGACAAAGACGCCCGCGGCCACGCCGGCCGCAACCGCATGCGGCGAAGCGCTCAGGCGCAGGATGCGCATTGTCAGGTAACGGATCGGGCGAAGGAAACCTTTTCGGGGCCATAGAAGCTCCCGCATCTTTTCCTTGAAACCCGCAGGCTTGCGACGGCGAAACAACATGTTCGCTATTTAGTGCAGTGCATCGGACCATGACAAGAGCGGCAAATGGCACCGCCCGGAACAGCCCCTTATCTTTCTTGCAGAGGAGCATCTTCATGCCGAGGGGCGCTCGTCGTACGTAACGTCCCTCACTCGACCAAGTATAAAGGCGGTATCAGCGATTGCGGAACAGACCGCGGTCGACCTGACGCTGACGAAACTCGAGATCGATACGATCCAGCGAGCCGTTCAGATAGGCCATTTCACGTTCCTGTGTGGTCGGAGCGCGAAAGGCGCGAGCGATTTTCCTGATAGGATCAAACATTACCTTGCCTCATCTTCTGTTTACGTTTTCGATGATCAGAAGATAGTCCTGCCAAAGGCTAATTACCACCGCTGCAACATGGACACAGCTATGCGCTCAACGCATTCCTTGCCTTATTGCTGCGCCATGACGATTATAAACCGATCATAAAATGTGCATTTTCGTCGATCAGGTCCCTGGCAGGCTTAACAAAAGCCTACTCATAGAGCCGCCGGACCGTGGCGATGCAATCCAGGTCCTTCATCTGGGCGAGCAACTGGTTGAGCTGGCGCAGATCCCACACCTCGACTTCCAGCATCATCTCGGTGAAGTCGGCTGCCACGCGCACCGTATTCAGCATGCGAATATTGACGTCGAGCCCGGCCACGGTCTGGGCGACCTTGGCAAGCGTGCCGGGCTCATTCAAAGCATTCACCATGATACGCGCCATGAAACGCGACTTGTTGGCCTCGTCAAGATCCCAGCGCACATCGATCCAGCGATCGGGCTGATCGTCGAAACGCTGCAGGCTCGGCGACTGGATCGGATAGATGGTGATGCCCTTGCTCTGATCCATGATGCCGACGATGCGGTCGCCGGGCACGGCGCCGGTCGAGGCGAACTTGACGTCGACATTGCCGGACAGACCGCGGATCGGGCCGACGTCGACATCGGCATCGAGTTCCGAATGGCCGCCTTCGGCGCCGGCCTTGGCTTTGCCGGGAATCTTGAAGATCATGCCTGCGGCGCTGCGGACATTGAACCAGCCGTCGTCGCCGGAAGGCTTGACGGTGACGCGCTCGTCCTGATGGTCGGGATAGACGGCGCGCAGCACGTCGAGTGAGGACATCTCGCCGCGGCCGACGGCGGCGATCGCATCCTCGACATCCTTCTGACCCAGACGGTGCAGTGCCGGTTTCATCGCCTCGCGCGAGAAAATCTTGCCGGCCCGGTTGAAGGTGCGCTCGAGAATGCGGTGACCGAGGCCAGCATATTGTTTGCGGATCGCCATGCGGGTGGCGCGGCGGATGGCGGCCCGCGCCTTGCCGGTGACGACGATCTCCTCCCAGGCGGCGGGCGGGACCTGCACGCCGGAGCGGATGATCTCCACCTCGTCGCCATTCGCAAGCCGCGTCACCAGCGGCATGATGCGGCCGTTTATCTTGGCGCCCACCGTGGTATCGCCGATATTGGTGTGCACCGCATAGGCGAAATCGATCGGGGTGGCGCCACGCGGCAGGGCAATCAGCTTGCCCTTCGGCGTGAAGCAGAAGACCTGATCCTGGAAGAGTTCGAGCTTGGTGTGCTCGAGGAATTCCTCCGGGCTGTCACCTTCGGCGAGCGCCTCGATCGTATGGCGCAGCCAGGAATAGGCATTGGATTCGCGCGAAAGAATGTCGCCATCGGCATTGGTAGCGCCGTCCTTGTAGAGCGTGTGGGCGGCAATGCCGAATTCCGCGATTTCATGCATGCGCTTGGTGCGGATCTGCAGCTCGATGCGCTGGCTGGACGGACCGACGATGGTGGTGTGGAGCGAACGGTAATCGTTCTGCTTCGGTGTCGAGATATAATCCTTGAACCGGCCGGGCACGACGCGCCAGCGCGTATGGACGATGCCGAGCGCCCGGTAACAGGACGGGATGTCCTCGACGATCAGACGGAAGCCGTAGACATCGGAAAGCTGCTCGAACGACAGCGACTTCGATTGCATCTTGCGAAAGACCGAATAGGGCTTCTTCTGCCGGCCCTTGACATAAGCGCTCGTCAGGCCGCTTGCGACCAGGAGGTCGCGCAATTCGGCCTCGATCTTCTTGACGATGCCTTCGTTGCGCTTGGAGAGCTCTTCCAGCCTTTTCGTGACGGTCTCGTAGGCCTCCGGATTCATGTGCCGGAAGGAAAGCTCCTCCAGTTCCTCGCGCATGTCCTGCATGCCCATGCGGCCGGCGAGCGGCGCATAGATTTCCATCGTCTCCTCAGAAATGCGGGCACGCTTGTCGGCCGACATGTGATCGAGGGTGCGCATATTGTGCAGGCGATCGGCAAGCTTGACGAGCAGCACCCGCACGTCATCCGATATGGCGAGCAGCAGCTTGCGCAGGTTTTCCGCCTGCTTGGCCTTCTTGGTGACGAGATCGAGCTTCTTGATCTTCGTCAGCCCCTCGACCAGTCGGCCGATATCCTCGCCGAAAAGCTCGTCGATTTCGGCGCGCGTCGCCGTCGTATCCTCGATCGTGTCATGCAGAAGGGCAACCGCGATCGTCGATTCATCGAGATGCATGTCGGTCAGGATCGCGGCGACCTCAAGCGGATGCGATATGTAGGGATCGCCGCTCGCGCGCTTTTGCTGGCCATGTTTCTGCATGGCGTAAACATAGGCCTTGTTCAGCAGTGCTTCATTGGCATCGGGCTTGTATTGCTGAACCCGCTCCACGAGTTCGTACTGCCGCATCATTCCAAAGCCACTCCGACAAAAACAAAAGCGCGCCAATCAACGATTGGCGCACACATGGGCAATAATATGCCTAAGCAATAAAGGCGCAAGATTGACGATTGGTAATCGTCGCTCTTTTCCGGATCAGATCCGGTCGAGACGCTTAATAATCGTCGCTCTTTTCCGGCGGCACGAGGCCCTCGATACCGGCAAGCAGCTCTTCTTCCGACATCTGGTCGAAAGTGATCGTCTCCGGCAGGTCATCCTGCTCCTCGCTGTCGGCGGCAGCAGCGCCGCCGGCGGCGATCATGCTGGCCGGATCGGGCTCGGGCTCGTCGACTTCGACATGCTTCTGCAGCGAATGGATCAGATCTTCCTTGAGGTCATCGGGCGAAAGCGTCTCGTCGGCGATTTCGCGCAGCGCCACGACAGGATTCTTGTCGTTGTCGCGATCGATGGTGATCGAGGCACCCTGGGAAATCAGCCGGGCGCGGTGGCTGGCGAGCAGAACCAGCTCGAAGCGGTTCTCTACCTTGTCAATGCAATCTTCAACTGTGACACGGGCCATTGCCTGTCCTTTACGGTCGTCATTTCGGGATTAGCACGCCCGATACAATTAAAACCGGGCAAATACAAGTTTTTCGTTCCGGCTCCCCTCGTCTTTATCCGGTGCCGAGCTAAATTTCCATGGAGAATGTGACAATTCCACCAAAGGTTGCTTGGAATATGCGGAACCGTGCCCTAAATCTCTCTTATATGAACAGATGGTAAAGTAAGCATCAGATCAAAAATCACAATAAGCCATTGTATTTATTGAAATTTGATGCCCTGCGAATTTCGATTTCTCTCATTGGAATTGGTAAACGATGTTTGACCCACGCGAAAAAATTGCACTCTTTATTGACGGCGCCAACCTCTACGCTGCATCCAAGAGCCTAGGTTTCGACATAGATTACCGCAAGCTCTTGAAGGCATTCCAGAAACGCGGCTACCTCCTGCGCGCCTACTATTATACGGCTTTGATCGAGGACCAGGAATATTCATCGATCCGTCCTCTGATCGACTGGCTCGACTACAACGGCTACAAAGTCGTCACCAAGCCTGCCAAGGAATTCACCGACTCCATGGGCCGGCGGAAGATCAAGGGCAACATGGACATCGAACTTGCGATCGACGCCATGGAACAGTCCGAAACCGTCGACCATCTCGTCATCTTCTCCGGCGATGGCGATTTCACGAACCTCGTCGAGGCGCTGCAGCGCAGAGGCCGCAAGGTCTCGGTGATCTCGACCATGGCGACGCAGCCGCCGATGATCGCCGACGACCTGCGGCGGCAGGCCGATCATTTCATCGATCTCTTGTCGCTGAAGGCTGAGATCGGTCGCGATCCCGCGGAGCGGGCGCCGCGCCCGGCCGAAGTCGCCCCGGCCAGCGATTTCGAGGACTGATCGAAAACGCCGCGAGCCGATCGGCTGCGGCGTGATGGTCAGCCGTTTTCCTTCAATAAGCGGCTCTTCTGCCGGTTCCAATCGCGCTCCTTCTCGGATTCGCGCTTATCGTGCAATTTCTTGCCCTTGGCGAGTGCCAGCTCCATCTTCGCCCGACCCCGATCGTTGAAATAAATCTTGAGCGGGACCAGCGTCATGCCTTCGCGGTTGACGGCGGAACGCAGACGATGGATTTCACGGCCCGACAGAAGCAGCTTGCGGCGCCGGCGCGGTTCGTGATTGAAGCGGTTCGCCTGCAGATATTCCGGCAGGTAGGAGTTGATCAGCCAGATCTCGCCATCCTCGTCCGACGCATAGGATTCTGCGATATTGGCTTTGCCTTCGCGCAGCGACTTCACCTCCGTGCCCTTCAGCACGAGACCTGCCTCATAAGTATCGATGATCTCGTAGTTGAAGCGGGCCTTGCGGTTTTCGGCCACGACCTTGTTCACCACGCGCTGGCTGCCTTTTGGGGCCATGACGATATTTCCTTCGAGGTTGCGCGAAAAGTCGCGCCCTCATTGCTTGCCCTTTATGTAAGGGAACGATCCGGCCTTGTGAAGACGACCGGTCCCCTCAGTTCAGCAAGCCTGCATGACGCATGGCGGCGTCGATCGCTGCTTCGGTTGCCGGCTCCAGCGTTGAAAGCAGCGGCGAGCGGACATTGCGGCTCATCCGGCCGAGCTTGGAGAGGCCGTATTTGGCGCCGCAGAGACCGGGCTCAAGGAAGATCGCCTTGTGCAGCGGCATCAGCCGGTCCTGATATTCCAGCGCGCGGGCGTATTCGCCGGCCAGCGTCGCGGCCTGAAAATCCGCGCAGAGGCGCGGGGCGACATTGGCCGTCACCGAGATGCAGCCGACGCCGCCATGAGCGTTGAAACCCAGCGCCGTCGCGTCCTCGCCGGACAATTGCCGGAAGTCCTTGCCGCAGGTGATGCGCTGCTCGGAGACACGCTCGATCTTGCCCGTTGCGTCCTTGACGCCGACGATATTGCTGTGCGCCTTGGCGAGAGCACCCATCGTCTCCGGCGTCATGTCGATAACCGAACGGCCGGGGATATTGTAGATATAGATCGGCAGGGCGACGGCCTCGGCAATCGCGGAAAAATGGGCAATCAGACCCTTCTGTGTCGGCTTGTTGTAATAGGGCGTGACGACGAGCACGGCGTCGGCGCCGACCTTTTCGGCATGCTGGGCGAGTTCGACGGCCTCACGCGTATTGTTCGAACCGGCGCCGGCCATGACCGGAACGCGTTTTGCCGCCACTTCGATGCAGAGTTCCACGACCCGCTTGTGCTCGGCATGCGACAGCGTCGGCGATTCGCCAGTCGTGCCGACCGGAACGAGACCGCTGCTGCCTTCCTTGATCTGCCAGTCGACATGGGCGGCGAAGCTCGCTTCGTCGATCAGTCCGGCATCGGTGAAGGGGGTGACGAGGGCGGGAATGGACCCGTTGAACATGCAAAGCTCCTCACGACCAAATCCTTGCTTCGGCCGCATTCCATGAATATTTTGCGCACCATAGAGCGCCGAAATCATCGCGACAAGCGCGGAGAGTTCGGTTTAGGGCAAATTCCGATAGCAGATGTGAATGAATTTTACCTGGTACGGTAAGGTTTCGTTAAGATGCCTCCAGCCAAATGGGCAGGGCGTGTTTTCGTTGCGAGATCCCGGATGAAGAAAGCTGTGCTGATTCTGACCGCCTTCGGCTTTGCTGCCGCCGCGTGGGGCAGCCTCGCGTCGCCGCTTCCCGGCGAAAGCATTCCGACGCCTGAGGTCAAGCCGATCGGCTTCGTTCCCGAGACATCGATTCCGGAAGCGCTGACAACCGGCGCCATCCCCCGCAATCCGGCCGTCGCGCCGGTCGCCAATGACTTGAAAACCGGCCTCGATGCGCTTTCCGCCAGGAATCCGCAACTGGCCCTCTCGATCCGCGACAGCCTGCGCGAGGGCACGCTCGACCGCCATATCCTCACCTGGGCGATCGCCGTCTCCGGCTTGAAGGGCGTTCCCTCCTATGAAATTGCCCGTGCCGCGCAGGAGCTCAAGGGATGGCCAGGCCTTTCAAGGCTGCGCGCCTATTCCGAACGAGCGCTCTACGACGAAAACCCCGCCCCGTCAGCGGTGCTCGCCGCCTTCGGCGATACCGCGCCGGAAACGATGCAGGGCGCCGTCATTCTCGGGCGGGCGCTGACTGCGTCAGGCAAGCAGGCGCAGGCGGCAAAATATATCCGCAAGGTCTGGCGCACCGAGGCTCTCGACAAGGCGAGTGAAGACAAGATCCTCCTCGAGTTTTCCGCCCTGCTGACGCCAGCCGATCACAAGGCGCGGATGGACTATCTGATGTATCGTGGCAGGGTGGCGCAGGCCAAGCGCTTCGGCGACATGGGCGAGGCGCAGTCCCTCTACAAGGCCTGGGCCGCCGTCGACGCCAAAGCCGCCAATGCCGGCGCGCTGCTCAATAGCGTCGAGCCGAAATGGCGTGGCGATGCCGGCCTGCTATTCGCGCGCATCGAATATCTGCGCAAGCAGGACAAATATACCGAAGCGGCGGCGCTTCTGGAGAAGATGCCGCGTGAACCGGGCGAACTCGTCAATTCCGGAGAATGGTGGAACGAGCAGCGGATCGTCAGCCGCGGCCTCGTCGATCAGGGACAATTCAAGCCTGCCTACCGCATCGTCGCAAGCTCCGCGGCAACCAGCCCGACTGATATCGTCGAGGCCGAGTTCCATGCCGGATGGTATGCGCTGCGCGGGCTGCAGGACCCGACAACGGCAGAAAAGCATTTCCGCAAGATTCTGGTGACTTCGAACGGTCCCATCTCGGTGTCGCGCGCCTGGTATTGGCTCGGGCGGGCCGCCGAGGCCGGCGGCCCCGGCAACTCCGGCGAATTCTATGGCAAGGCCGCGAATTTTCCCGGCACCTTCTATGGGCAGCTCGCGGCCGAAAGGCTTGGACGCAAGACGCTCAACGTCAGCTATCCCACCCCGAGCGCAGCAGACCGCCAGAGTTTCCAGGCGCGCGAGGCCGTGCAGGCAATCGCCCGGCTTGAGGCAGCCGGACATGGATGGCGGGCCGACATCCTCTATCTCGCGCTCGCCGATCAGCTGCAAAGTCCCGGTGAACTGGCGATCCTTGCGGCGCAGGCCGAGCAATCAGGCAATCATCATCTGTCGCTGCAGGTCGGCAAGATCGCCTATGGCCGCGGCATCGATGTCGCCGCGCTCGCCTTTCCCGTCGGCGTGATCCCGCCGAATGCCAATATCTCCGGCTCCGGCAAGGCCCTCGCCTATGCGATTGCCCGGCAGGAGAGCGCCTTCAATCCGGCCGCCGTTTCGGCGGCGAATGCACGCGGCCTGCTGCAGCTTCTGCCCGGCACGGCCCAGGCGGTGGCCAAGCGCCACAACATCACCTTTTCGAAGGACAAGCTGACTGCCGATGCCGGTTATAATGCGACGCTCGGCGCGCATTATCTCGGCGAGCAGATCGAAGCCTTCGGCGGCTCCTACATCCTCACCTTCATCGCCTATAATGCCGGACCGAAGCGGGTGCCGGAATGGATCGGACGCTACGGCGATCCACGCGGCAGGCCGATCGACGAGATCGTCGACTGGATCGAGCGCATCCCCTTTCCCGAGACGCGTAACTACGTGCAGCGGGTGATGGAGAATTATGAAGTCTACAAGGCCCGCCTTGGCCAGTCGACGGATATCGAGCGCGACCTGATCGGCGGACGCAGCGCCTCCTGAACCGTTTGGCGCGCCTTGAAAAGCAGGCTACACCTTCCGGATCAGACAGGTCTCGAGGTTGCGATGCCGAACGTGGATGCAGGCGGTTTCCAGGAACGATTTTACTCTTCCTCCGATGGACTGAGGCTTTATGCCCGCGACTACCGGCCCGAGGAGGCGGCAGCCGCCGAACGGCTGCCGGTGATCTGCCTGCCCGGCCTGAGCCGAAATGCCCGGGACTTTCATCCGCTTGCGCTGCTTCTCAGCCGCGACAGAACCGGCCCGCGCAGGGTGATCGCGCTCGATTCGCGCGGCCGCGGAAATTCTGCATGGGATGAGAACAAGGCCAATTACAATCTCGCCGTCGAGACCGGCGACATCATTGCCGCCTGCGCGGCATTCGGCATCGAACGGGCGGTTTTCATCGGCACGTCGCGTGGCGGCCTGATCCTGCATTTGATCGCGGCGACACGCCCGGATCTTCTCGAAGCCGTCATCCTCAACGACATCGGGCCTGTGATCGAAGCTGAAGGGCTGGCGCTGATCCGAGATTACCTCAACGGCGGCAGGAGACCGGCGGACTGGACCGAGGCGGCCGAACTATTGAGGGAAAATCATGGTGCCTCGTTTACCGCGCTTGGAGAGCAAGACTGGCGCGAGATGGCGCTTGCCCTTTATCGCGACGTTGGCGGAAGGCCAGTCGCCGACTTCGATCCTGCGATCGCAGAGGCATTGAGAGCCATCGATTTCAGCCAGCCGCTGCCCGATCTCCGGGCACAGTTCGAAAGCCTGAGCCGCCTTCCGCTGATGTTGATCCGTGGCGAAAATTCACCGCTGCTTTCGCAGGAAACCGCGAGCGAAATGGCCCTACTGCATCCCGGATTGATCCTTCATAGCGCCGAAGGGCAAGGACATGCGCCCCTCCTTCATCTCGGCAATATCCCTGCAGCAATTCGCGATTTTCTCGCAACCTGCCGGTAGGTCGATTAATCGGAACGGAAATTCGGCTCCCGCTGATACCCGAGCTTTTCGGGCGGCTGCCTGAAATCCTGGCGCACGCCGTCCCCCGGCGTGTGTAGGAGGCGGCTTTCTCAGTTCGGTTCCCGGATGGCATCATCCAGGCCGCGCAGCAGCGGGTAGAGGAAATAGGAGATCACCGTCCTGTTGCCGACCTTGATCTCTGTGGAGACGGTCATGCCCGGCAGCAGTGTGACCGGCACGTCCGAGGCGTTCAGTCTCGTGTCGGCAAGCAGGATGCGAGCCTTGAAGAAGGGCGCGGCCGGCTGGCTCGGGGTGGCGGTCTGTTCCTGCTGCTGGCCGGTCATAAACGTGTCCTGGCTGATGGTGCGAACTTCGCCCGACGCGGTGCCGTATTTCTGGAAAGGATAGGCGTCCAGCTTGATGCGAGCCTCCTTACCCACGGCGATGCGGCCGATGTCGCGGGTGTTGATCGAGACTTCCGCTTCGAGCGGCACGTTGATCGGCACCAGCGTGACGATCGGTTCGGCTTCGCGCACGACCGAGCCGATAGAGCGCTGGGCGAGATCGAGCACGACGGCGTCGGCAGGTGCTGTCAGCGACACCATGTTGCGGCGCAGCTCCATCTTCTTCAGTTCCTCGTCGGCCATGTCACGCTGGCCGCGCAGCTCCACCAGCTGTTCCATCGCGGCGCGGCGGAAATCCTCGATGAAGGCCTGGCGGTCGGCTTTCAGCTTGGCAAAGGCATGCGCCGCCTCGTCGGCTTTGCCGCGCACGGCGGTCAGATCGGACTCGACGTCGAGGCGGGCGTCGCGCGAGCCGAGCATGGTGATCAGCGAGCCGCTCTGCTTGTCGTAGAGCCGCGTGCGGGCGCCTTCGATCTGCGAGAGCGTGTCGCGCCTGTCGATGAGCACGGCCTCCTGGTTCTTGGCCGCGGCAAGCGCTGCCGACTGGCCGGCGATCTGCTGCTCGAAATTCTGCAGCTGCGCCGTATAGAAGGCGCGCCGCTGGCCGAAGAGCTGCACCTGCAGCATCTCGTCGGGCGTCGTTCCCGCGATCATCGTGTAGTCGTCTCCGGCTAATTCCGCCTCGATGCGCTTCACCTGGGCGTCGAGTGCCGAGAACTTCGCCTGCTGCTGGTCGACATCGGCCTGACTGAAGGTGGCGTCGAGAGTTGCGAGCGTCTGGCCGGCATGCACCACCTCGCCGGCCTTCACATCGATCGTGCGGATGATCGAGGTTTCGAGCGGCTGGACGACGATGGTCGGCTGGGTGGTGACGAGCTTGCCGGGCGCAATCACCACCTCATCGATATCAGAGACGGAGGCCCAGATGATGATCGCAGCAATCAGCGCCGTCACACAATAGAGCGTCATGCGCGCAACGCGCGGCGGAGCACGTTCCTCGAGCTCGACGGCGTCGGACTGGAATTCGGCAATTGCTGGCGGCAGGGGCGGGCGAGCGACGAGCTGCCCGCCCCTGCCTGGCGGCCCCTTGTCTGAAGGGCCATGGTCTGAGGCACCCTTGTCTGATGGAATTGGCAGGTTCTCGCTGGATTTTCTGACACGCGCGTTCATGCGACCTGCCTCATTTGCTGTGCCCACAGGTGGCGATAGGTCATGCAGCGCGACACCAGCTGATCGTGCCGGCCGATATCGGCGACCTTGCCGCGATCGATGACGAGAATGGCATCGGCATCCACAAGCGTCGAAAGCCGGTGCGAGACGATGACGACGGTGCGCCCGGCAGCGATACGCCTCAGATTCTCGCGGATGATCGCCTCGCTGTCGGGGTCGAGCGCGCTCGTCGCCTCATCGAAGATCAGGAGCTTCGGATCGGTGATCAGCGCGCGCGCAATGGCGAGCCGCTGCTTCTGGCCGCCGGAGAGGTTGGCGGCATTTTCCTCCAGCATCGTATCGAAGCCGCGCGGCAGCCGCTCGATGAACTCTTCCGCGCCGGCGATGCGTGCGACCTCCATGATTTCCTCGATACTGGCATCCGGCTTGGCGGCGGCGATATTGTCGCGCACCGTGCCGCGAAACAGGAAATTATCCTGCAGCACGACGCCGATGCTGGTTCTGAGATGCACGAGGTCGATTTCGCGGCTGTCATAGCCATCCATGCGCACCAGCCCTTCCTGGCTCTGGTAGAGGCCCTGAATCAGCCGGGTGATGGTCGTCTTGCCCGACCCGCTCTTGCCGACGACGCCGAAGACCGAGCCCGCCGGAATGGCGAAGGACACATTGTCGAGCGCAGGCGCCGCATCGGGAGCATAGCGGAAGGTGACCCTGTCGAATTCGATGCGGCCATGCAGATGCGGTCGCACGCCTCGGCCGCGGCCGGCCTGCTCCGGCCGCTGGTTCATGATCTCGCCGAGCATGCGCACCGAAAGCGCTACTTCCTGATATTCGTGGACCATGGTGACGATCTGCACCAGCGGCCCCGAGACGCGGCCGGCGAGCATGTTGAAGGCAACAAGCGCGCCGATCGTCATCGCGCCGCTGAAGACATCGAGCGCGCCGAGGCCGATAATCGCCACGCTCATCAGCTTTTCCAGAAGCCCGGTCATCGACTGGGCGATGGTGGAGATTTTTTCGACCCGGAAACGCACTGAGATCGACTGCGCCGAATAATCGTCCCACACCTTGCGCTGGCGCGGCTCCAGTGCCAGCGACTTGACGGTGCGCATGCCGTGCACGGTTTCCACCAAGAGGGCCTGCCGGTCGCCTTCGGCCTGGTAAAGCGCCTGCAGGCGGCGCTGGAACGGCCCGACGAGCATCATCACCACCAGCCCGACGAGGGCTGCGAAGCCGAGCACCACGAGCGTCAGCTTGACGCTGTAGAGAAGCAGGATCGGCACGAAGACGAAGAGCGATACGCCGTCGAGAAGCGTCAGGAACAACCGGCCGGTCAGGAATTCGCGGATGCGTCCCGTCTGCTGCATATGCTTGACGAGAACGCCCGCCGAGGCCTGCTCGAAGAGCGCGATCGGCAGGTTGAGCAGATGGCCGAAGGTGCGCGTCGCCACCCGGATGTCGATCCTGTTGGTGGCATAGAGCAGCAGATAACGGCGCAGGAAACTGAAGGTCGCATCGAAAACGAGCGCGACCGCGATACCGACGGTCAGGACCGTCAGCGTCGCATAGCTCTGATGCACGAGCACCTTGTCGATAACGAGCTGGAAGAACATTGGTGTCGTCAGCCCCAGCCCGTAGAGCACGAAGGCTGCAAGCGCCACATCGCGGAAGAAGCTGCGCTGCCGGATGATTTCGGGGACGAACCAGCGGAAGCCGAAGGGCCGGTCCTCATCCGACATGCGATAGTTGCGCTTCAGCAGCACCACCGATCCGAGCCAGGCCTTGGCGAATTGCTCCTCGCTCAGCAGCATGACTTCGGGACGGGTGGCGAGCGGGTCGAGAACGCGGATCCGCTCATCCTCGCCCTCCCCGAGAGCGCCGGCGATGACCACCCAGTTGCCGTTCGAAAGTTCGGCAAGCACCGGGAAAGCCTCGCCGAGCTGGAACATGCCTCGCCAGTCGAGCGTCAGATGCCTGGCCCTCAGGCCGGCATCCTTGGCCATCCGGAGCATTTGCCGCACGGCCACCGGATCGTTGCCGACGGCATAGTCGTGTTGCAGTCGCTCAGGCGAAAGATCGACGCCGTGATGACGCGCGACGAGCGCAAGACAATGCAGATTGGTATGCAGAAAACCACTCATGGCCCACCCGAAACACTACGAGACCGAGGCTTTGCCTGTTGTCAGTTGAAATTCGGCGACGCGTTTGAAGCACCCTGCGCCGGCTGGATATCGGTGGCGGCGGCAGCCGACATCTCCCCGATGCGACGAACCGCACCCGCCTCGACCAAACCGCCAAGCGCCTTCTGCATGAGGTCGACCGCATTGGCGAAGGCATCGACAGGCATGATGATGCGCTGGCGGAAAACCGGCTTCGGATTGTTGTTGGCGTCACGATCGGTGGCCGAGAGCGACATCAGGTCGATGCGCACGATCGTTCCCGTGACGGTGATTTCGCCGATACCGTCTGCATAAAGTTCGCTGCTCATTGTTCTCTCCTCTGGTTGATAATCAAAACCTGTTCACCTTTGAGTCGACGCATCGGATTATCCGAAAACCGCTTCACATTTTTCGGTTCGATGCGTGCGTGTCGTGCCGCCATGGCGGAAACGGATCGCGAAGACCGACGGCGGTCTGGGGATCGAAACCCCTCTCCTCGCCAGTCAGGCATTCGTCGAGAGCAATGCGGATGGCGCTCTCATCGAAGCCGGAGCCGATGAAGACCAGTTCCTGGCGGCGGTCGCCCCAGACATCGTCCCAATGCCGGTCGAGCAACTGGCGGAATTGCGGATGGCGCGGCCAGTGCGCGCGCGGCACCGAGGCCCACCAGAAACCCCTGGTACCGATGCGGCATTGGGTGCCGGCGATCGACAGCAGGCCGATCTCGTCCGGTCGGGTCGCCAGCCAGAAATGACCTTTTGCCCTGATGATGCCGGGCAATGGCTGCTCCAGCATGCGGCCCAGCCGTGCCGGATCGAAAGGCCGGCGGCTGCGATAGACGAAGCTTGTTATGCCGTATTCCTCGGTCTCCGGCACATGATCGCCCCAGCCGTAAAGCTCCTTGTGCCAGAGCGGATGGCGCGCGGCCCTGACCTCGCTGAAGAGCCCGGTATCCATGATTGCGCCAAGCGGCACCTGGCCAAAGACCGCCTCGATGACACGGGCATCCGGATTGAGCGCCGCGACGACCCGGCGAACTTCCGCGAGCATTGCGGGCGGCACGTCGCCTGCCTTGTTGATGATGACGACGTCGGCAAATTCGATCTGTTCGACGAGGAGTTCGACGAGCTTGCGCTCGTCGTCTCCATCACGGCTCTGGCCGCGATCGCTCAGAAACTCCGCACTGGCATAATCGGCGAGAAGATTGACCGCGTCGATGACGGAAACCATCGTGTCGAGCCGTGCGACATCGCAGAGTGCTGCTCCACTCTCGTCACGGAAGGAGAAGGTCGCTGCTATCGGCAGGGGCTCAGCGATACCCGTACCCTCGATCAGCAGATAGTCGAAACGGCCGGCGGCGGCGAGGCGGCGGACCTCGCTCAGGAGATCGTCGCGCAATGTGCAACAGATGCAGCCGTTGGTGAGCTCGACCAGGGTTTCGTCCGTCCTAGAGAGGTTGGCGCCGCCGTCACGGACGAGATCGGCATCGATATTCACCTCGCTCATGTCGTTGACGATCACGGCGATCCGGCGTCCCTCGCGATTGTTCAGGACATGATTGAGGACAGTCGTCTTGCCGGCGCCGAGAAACCCCGCCAGGACCATCACCGGAAGTCGATTGTCTGCACCCGTCATCGATACCCCCGCTCGCCTTTACGCCGCGAGCTGCGGTTTGAACGCCACGTCCACATAGTAGTTTGTGCTGTTGTAACTGCTGGTCGGGAACAACCCGCTCGATCCATAAGCGTAGAGACCGTTGTCACCGCTGAGCGCCCTGAGGTCGCCGCTCGTCTTCTCGGTGCTGAAGTAATTGCCCGTCGCCGAGTAATTGCCGTTCGTGCTGTAGGAAACGACATAGGCCGTATCCGCTTCGACCGCGACCTGCTGGGTGAGCGTGGCAGTCTGCCAGCCGCTTGCCGTTTCGTTGCTGAAGGTGATGCTGGCAAGCAGCGTGCCCGAGGCGGTCCAGAGATAACCGTTATGCGGGCCTATATTGTCGGCGCCCTTGTAGAAGCGGAGGCCCGTGACCCAGCCTGCCGTGTCTGCCTGAAATTTCATGCCGAGATTGACCGGCTGATTGTCGTTCACGGAGACGACTGCGGGCGTTTCATTGGCACTGAAGACGTTCTGCTCGCTTGCCTGGGAGTTGACGGCAAGCGAAACCTGGGCGGATGCCGTGCCGCCCTGACCGTCGGCGATGGAATAGCTGAAGCTTGCCGGCCCGGTATATCCTGCCGTCGGCGTGAAGGTGACGGTCTGCGTCTGGCTGTCGTAGGACACCGAACCGTTGACAGCGCCGCTGACGCCGGTGATGACAAGCGGGTCGCCATCGGCGTCGCTGTCATTTGCGAGCAGGTTTGCAGCGGCGATCGACAGAGCCGTATTGGTATAGGTCGTATAGCCGTTGTCATTGGCGGCGACCGGCACCGTATTGCCCGCCGACTGGTTGAAGACGACGTCGACCCAGTAATTCGTCGACTGGTAGCTTGACGTCGGGAAGGTCGAGCCCGATCCGACCGCGTAGACGCCATTGCTGCCTGCAAGCGCCGTCAGCGAGCCGTTGGTATGCGCCGCGTTGAAATAGTTCGAGGTCGCCACATAGGTGCCGGTCGTGTGGTGGGAGGCGACATAGGTCGCACCCGCCGTGATCTGCAGCGGAGTGGCGAAGTTCGCGGTCTGCCAGCCGGAAAGCGACTCGTTGGTGAAGGTGACCGTGGCGACGAGCATGCCATCGGCCCTCCAGATGGAGCCGGTGTGCACACTGGTATCGCCGGCAGCCTTGTAATAGCGGATGCCCGAGATCGTGCCGTTTGAGGAAGCGACGAACTTCATTCCGAGTTCCATCGCCGTATTGTCGTTGAAGCTGCCGCCGCTGGGTCCCTCACTCGCCGTAAACAGTGTCTCGCCGGCCGAACCAGTCTGAACGGTCAGGCTGACATTGCCCTGATCCGTGCCGCCGCGCCCGTCCGACAGCGCATAGGTGAAGCTCGCCGGGCCTGAGTAATCGTTGGCCGCCGTGAAAGTGATGGCGCCGGTCTGCTTGTTGAGAGCGACCGTGCCGTTGACGGCATTGCCGACGGCGGTGATGGTCATCGCATCGCCATTGGGATCGGTATCGTTTGCCAGGAGTGCGGCAATGGAGATGACAAGCGTTCCGTTGTGGCCGATGATCAGCCCGCTGTCGTCGGTCGCGACCGGCTGGCTGTTGGGGCCGGCATCGAAGACCACGTCCACCCAGTAATTGGTACCGCCGGGGTTCTGGCCGGGGAATGTGCCGGCAGTGGTCCCGTAGGCGTAGACGCCGCCTCCATCGACGGCCTTCAGCGCGCCGCTGGCATAGGGCTCGCTGAAATAATTGGCAGTCATCGAGTAGTAGCCGTTGCTGTGATAGGAGGCCACATAGGTCGTGCCGGCCGCAATCTGGATCGGGCTGGAGAACATCACCGTCTGCCAGCCAGAGAGCGATTCACCTGTCGATACGCCGGTCGCCAGCAGCGTCCCGGTGCTGCTCCAGAGGCTGACGACATGTTCGCCGATATTGTAGAAGTCCTTGTAGAAGCGGATCCCCTCCACCGAGCCTGCCGTCGTCGCCTGGAAGCGCAGGCCGAGCTCGACGGAATCGCGATCGACCGCCGTCTCGGTCGCGGGCTTTTCGGCCAGTGTCCAGAGGCCCTGCGTGCCCGGCAGCGTAACGGTGACCTGCTTGCCGGCCGATGGCGCCTCCAGATTGACGCTGTCGTCGACGGCGCGTGACAAGATCGTATAGGTGCCGCTCGCCTGGACGACCCAGTTATAGGTCCAGCTCTCGCGGCCCGTGGCCTTGAACCAGTGCTGGCCGCCGTCGGTGGAAACCTCGACGCCGGCAATGATGCCGCCGCCGAAATCCTGCGCCGTTCCAGTGATCGTCACGTGCTGCCCTTCGAGGAAGCTTGCGCCAACGATGGGCGAGGTAATCGACGAGGTGGGCTTCAGCGTATCGGTCGATTGGGTCGCGAGGATCAGGCTCGCATCGAGCGTCGTCGGCTGGATGCCCATGTCCGCGAACATGTTGACCATCGCCTGCTGCACGTTGCGATCGGTTGGCGTTGCCGGCCCCTGATGCTGATCATTCAGCCCCCAGGACCAGAAGACGGTGCCGGCGCCGAAGACGAGCGCGCCACTTGCCGCCCGGTACATGGTCAGGCTGTGGGTCGCCACCGCATCGCCGATCGTGGAACCGTAATCGCGGAGGTAGGTGTTCACCGCGACCGAGGAGAGCGACAGGTCGATCAGTCCAGCCGGACGGAATCCGTTCTCGACATCGGAATCCCATTCGTAGCCGAGCAGGTTCTGCACCAGATTGTAGGTTTCACCCTCCTGAAGCTCTGCCACATCGGTATTGCGCCAGAAGCGAAGGTTCGAATAGTCGTAGGGGATGGAGATCGTATCCTGGCGGTAGCTGTCCACCTGGAACATCGTGCCCGTCAGCGAATTCTCCGGCTCCTGCCCCGGATCGGCATAACGCGGATCGCGCCAGGTGCCGGTGCCGACATTGCTCGGGTCCGTGCTCGTGCCGTAGGTCTCCTTGTAGCAGACCATGGTGCGGTAGGCCTGGCCGCTGCCGTCGATGCTGCTTTCCCACCGGACTTTCCAATAAACCTCGTTGCCGCTCCAGAAGGCGAGGTTCACGCCGGCATCGCGCGCGGCCTCCACATTGGTGCGCTGCTCGGCCGACCAGTATTCGTCGTGGCCGACGGACAGAAAGGCATCATGGTTCAGCAGGAGGCTGCCACTGCGTGTAGCATCGACGCCGGAAATATAGGAAACGTCATAGCCGTTCTGCTCCAGCCACTGGATAGCGGAATGCTCGACGCCGAAGACGAAATCGTGCGAGCCGCCGACCGGGCTCGTATTGGTGATGATCGGCCTGTTATAGCTGACTGCAGAGGCGCGGCCGATGGCGGTCAGACCGCAGCTGCAGTTCGGCGGCAGGTAGCCGATCATATCGGCCGGATCGACGGGGACCTCGCCATAATAGAGGCTGGCGCCGCCCCAGGCATTATAGGCCTGCCAGGTCGTGTCCGAGGTCTGGAAGACGATGTTGCTGTGCGAGGAGTCGTCGCGCACGACGAAGGGAATGATGCTGGCATCCTCGGTGCCATCCTCGCGCACCAGCTTGGCAAAATAGACGCCCGAGACGGCGTCGGTGGGGATCTGCCAGCTGGCGGACACTGACCAGTTGCCGCAGTCGATGAGACCGAGCGACATATCGACGATCGGATGCGGCTGGATCTGCGCCGTCGTCAACTGCTGCTCGATCGAGTCGACCTTGCGCGCACCAGCCCCGCCGTAATAACCCATTCGGTAGATATCGATGCGGTAATGCGTGGAATCGGTGGCGATCTTGAAATCGACGGTCTGGCCGATATTCGTGCTGATTTCAGTGGCGAAGCCCTGGATGGTGCCGTTGCCGTCGCCCTCCAGACCCCACTCGCTGATCGGGTTGCCCTGCTTCAGGTTTTCGAGTGCGATCCTGTTGAGCGTGACCGCAGCCGGAGCGACCGCCGGTGCGGCCAGCGCTGAAACCGCGCTCGTGTCGGCCGGAGCGTCCTGGCTCGGCTCCACCGAGAGGGATGCTATCGAGGCCTGAAGGCGCAACGAAGTCGTGTCGAGACTGCTGGAATAAGTGACCGGCACAGCCGTCGTGGCGCTTCCGGTGTCGGCATCGCTGGTAATGCCCGTCAGCTCAGGCGCGGCAGGCAGCGTCGCAGCCTCTTCGTACGGATCCGGGGCAAGCACGGTGTCTTGCGATATCGAGGAAGGCGTCTGGAAGACCGTCGCAGCCGACGCCGTCTTCGTGGAGCTGTCTTGTGCCCCGCCATCTGCCTCAGGCGCCGGTATGGCCATCGACGAGGCAGGGGACGATTGCATATCGCCGGATGACATCAGCGAAGCTGTGACTGTGCCGGTGAAAGAGGATTGGACGGTTGCGCTGCCTTGATTGGCAAAGCCGGAAGAACCCTGGGTGCTCGAAGACACTACGGTTGGAGTTCCAAGCAGCGCGGCCCGGCCGGTGATAGCATGAGTGACGCATGGCGTGCCGCCGGCAGCAGTCAGATATTTGCGATTCCGCACATGAAATCTCAGCAAGAGCGGCGTCCCCGTTTCCCGTCGACCAGCATTGGATGACTTCATCCTGCCAGCTTTCGAAACGGAACGTACGACAGCAATCTGGGGTATGTGGGTGGTACCTCCATACGCCCATATGATGATCCTCGCCGCGCACCCGACCGACAGGGCTGCGACGCTGCGGAGAGCGCTCGGCTGGGCGCTGACGCACGTTGAAAAGGAACTCTGGTATTGTTTCGCCGACCCGGCTGAACTGCGCCGCGCCGTGCTACCAGGCCGGAAACGGATCTTCGAGGACCGACCAGTCCCGCGGATCCGAGCTGGCCAGGCAGTCGTCCAACGCGCTGCGGACGCCTGTCTCGTCCATGTCAACACCAATGAACACCAGTTCCTGCCGACGATCGCCCCAGGCACTGTCCCATCGGCGCTCGATCTGCTGACGAAACTGGTGGTGGCTCGGCCAGTCCTGCCGGGGGACGGCCGCCCACCAAAGCCCCATGGGTTCGCAGCGCCGCTGCGCGCCGGCCGCCGACATCAGACCCACGTGACGCGGTCGCGTGGCCAGCCAGAAATGACCTTTGGCGCGGATGACCCCCGGCCAGGGCTCGTCCAAGAATGCTCGAAACCGCATGGGGTCGAAGGGACGCCTCGTGCGATAGACAAAGCTCGACACGCCATATTCCTCCGTCTCCGGAACATGATCACCCGGGCTGTACAGCTCCTTGTGCCATAACGGGTGAGCGGCGGCTTTTGCTTCGTCGAAGAGGCCCGTATTGAGAATGGTTGCAAGAGAAACATTGCCGAAGTCCGTCTCCACCTGGTGCGCATCCGGGTTGAGCGCAGCCACCGTCTTGCGGATTTCCGCTCTTAGCTCCTCGGTCGCGTCCGCGATCTTGTTGATCACGACAACGTCGGCAAACTCGATCTGATCCACCAACAGGTCGATGAGTGTCCGCCGGTCCTCGCCGTCCCGCTGCATGCCGCGGTCGCGAAGCAGATCGGCACTGCTGTAATCAGCCAGGAGGCTGGCGGCATCCACGACGGTCACCATCGTGTCAAGTCTGGCAAAATCGGAGAGCGAAACACCGTTCTCGTCGCGGAAGGAAAAAGTGGCAGCGATGGGGCGCGGCTCGGCAATGCCCGTCCCTTCAATCAGCAGATAGTCGTATCGCCTCTCTTCGGCCAGTCGCCGCACTTCCGTCAGGAGGTCATCGCGCAGGGTGCAGCATATGCAGCCATTGCTGAGCTCGATCAACGTCTCCGTCGTGTGCGAGAGGTTGCAGCCGCTGTCGCGAATGAGATTGGCGTCTATATTCACTTCGCTCATGTCGTTGACGATGACGGCAACACGCAGGCCCTGACGGTTGTTCAGGACGTGACTGAGGAGCGTCGTCTTGCCGGCGCCGAGAAAGCCGGCAAGCACTGTCACCGGGAGCCGCTCGCCCTTGTTCATCGCGGTCCCTTGAATGGGAGCGGAGGCAGCTCCCCTCTCTGCGACCCGCATTTGCGTCGTATAAGCCTCATTCCCGATCCTAACTTTATCCTTTGCATCACGCGACGAGTTGCGGCCGGAAGACGACGTCGGCGTAGTAATTGGTTGAGTTGTAGCTGTTGGTCGGGAAAAGACCTGTGGTGGCGGATCCGCCATAGGCATAGACGCCATTGCCGCTGGCCGGCGCCGTCAACGGACCGTTGGTGACGGCGGTCGTGAAGAAATTGTTGGTCGCCACGTAAGCGCCTGTCGTGTGATAGGAGGCGACATAGGTGGTATTGGCGGCGATGGTGACGGGGTTTGTGAAGTTCACCGTCTGCCAGCCGCTCGCGGTGGTGGTGGTGAAGGTGGCGGTGGCAAGCTTGGTTCCCGTCGTGGTCCAAAGGTCGACGACATTCTGACCGTTGTCATTGGCGCTGCGATAGAACCTGATGCCCGTGACATCCCCGGCAACGTTCGACGTGAACTTGACGCCAAGTTCGAGCTGCTGACCATCGTTGAGGGTCCGGGCCGGCGTACTGGAGGCGGAGAACAGGCTGTAGGTTGTCGGCGCCGTCGACACGGCGATGTTGAAGGTCTCGTTGGCCGCAAGGCCGCCGAGATCAGTCGCCGTCACCTTGATGCCATAGGTGGCCGACGTCGTCGGCGTGCCGGAGAAGGTGCGCGTCGAGGCGTTGAAGGTCAGCCAGGAAGGCAGCGCCGTGCCGTCGGCGGCGGTTGCCGAATAGGTCAGCGTCTCGTTGCTGTCGACATCGGTGAAGGTGGTCGTCGGCAGCGTGAAGGAAAAGGCAGAGCCGACGGTGGCATTCTGGGTCGTCGTCTGGACGGCCAGCACCGGCGCATCGTTGGCGCCATGGATGGTGACGGTCAGGTTTGCCGTAGCGGTGGCCCCGGCGGCATCACGCATCGTGTAGCTGAAGACATCACTCAGCGTGTTGGTGGACAGGCGCAGCGCCTGGACGGCGGTATTGGTCTCGTTGATCGTATAGGTATAGGTGCCCGATGCATTGAGCACGAGACTGCCATAGGTGCCGTTCAGCGATGAGCCGAGCGTGCCTGACGTCGTCCCGAAGCGGACCGCCGTCACGGTCTTGGTATCGCCGGCATCCGGATCGGTATCGTTGGTCAGCACGTTGCCGCTGGCGGCCACGCCGCCCGAGCCGTTGGCCACCCCGCCCTTCTCGGTCGCATCCCCCGTATCGGCAACCGCCGTCGGCGTCGTATTCCCGGGCACTGACACGGCGATGTTGAAGGTCTCGTTGGCCGCAAGGCCGCCGAGATCAGTCGCCGTCACCTTGATGCCATAGGTGGCCGACGTCGTCGGCGTGCCGGAGAAGGTGCGCGTCGAGGCGTTGAAGGTCAGCCAGGAAGGCAGCGCCGTGCCGTCGGCGGCGGTTGCCGAATAGGTCAGCGTCTCGTTGCTGTCGACATCGGTGAAGGTGGTCGTCGGCAGCGTGAAGGAAAAGGCAGAGCCGACGGTGGCATTCTGGGTCGTCGTCTGGACGGCCAGCACCGGCGCATCGTTGGCGCCATGGATGGTGACGGTCAGGTTTGCCGTAGCGGTGGCCCCGGCGGCATCACGCATCGTGTAGCTGAAGACATCACTCAGCGTGTTGGTGGACAGGCGCAGCGCCTGGACGGCGGTATTGGTCTCGTTGATCGTATAGGTATAGGTGCCCGATGCATTGAGCACGAGACTGCCATAGGTGCCGTTCAGCGATGAGCCGAGCGTGCCTGACGTCGCCCCGAAGCGGACCGCCGTCACGGTCTTGGTATCGCCGGCATCCGGATCGGTGTCGTTGGTCAGCACGTTGCCGCTGGCGGCCACGCCGCCCGAGCCGTTGGCCACCCCGCCCTTCTCGGTCGCATCCCCCGTATCGGCAACCGCCGTCGGCGTCGTATTCGAACTCGACGTGGTAAACATCACATCGACCCAATAGTTCGTCGACTGGAAGGTGGCCGTGGGAAATAGGCTGTTGCTGCCATAGGCATAGACGCCATTGCCGCTGGCCGGCGCCGTGAGCGGACCGCTGGTTACATTTGAGGTGAAGTAGCCGGTGGTCGACGAATAGTGACCGGTATTCGTATGGTAAGATGCAGTGTAGGTTTGTCCAGCCGTCAGCGATACCGGACTGGTGAAATAGGCGGTCTGCCAGCCGCTGGCAGTCTCGTTCGTGAAGGTGAGGGTCGCAATCCGCGTGCCGGTACTCGACCATAGTGAACCGGTATGCGTGCCGGTATCCTGGCTGCCCTTATAAAAACGAATGCCGGTGACCGTACCTGCGACGGAGGTCTGGAATTTGAAGCCAAGTTCAACCGCCGAGGTATCGTTGGTGTTGACGACCGCTGGCGTCGCCGAACCGAAGAGAGAGGTGTAACTCGGCCCGCTGACGGTGACCGTTCGTCCCGCCGAGGGCGTTTCCAGGTTGACGTTATCATCGACTGCGCGAGACCGGATAGTATAGGTGCCCGTGGCTTGCGGCTGCCAGGTATAAGTCCAGTTCTCATCGCCCGTCGCCGGATGCCAGCTCGCCCCGTTGTCGGTCGAAACCTCGACCGCGGCGATGACCCCACCTCCGGTATCGGCAGCGGTGCCGGTAATCGTCACAGTGGATCCAACGGTCGCCGTGGCGGGCACCGTGATGACCGATGTCGGCGCAGTGTGGTCCAACGAAGCGGTTGCGGCGGTGAGTCCGGACTGCAGCGTTCCCGGCTGAATACCCATGTCGGCAAGCAAATTGACCATTGCCTGCTGCACACGCGGGTCCGTCGGGGTCGCCGTGAGGTCGTGATTGTCGCTGAGCCCCCATGTCCAGTAGACCGTGCCGGCGCCGAATACCAGCGCACCGCTGGGGGCGCGATAGAGGGTCAGATTGTGGGTCGCCGTCGCATTGCCGGTCGTGTTTCCGTAATCGAGCAAGTAGGTGCTGACCGGAAGCGTCGTCGACGACAGCTTCACCAGGCCAGCCGGATCAAAACCGTTATCGGGCGCTTCGTCCCACTCGTAACCGAGATAGTTTTTGGTGAGCGTCGCCGTCTGACCGGGCTGGAGGTTGGCAACGCTCGTATTGCGCCAGAAGCGCAGGTTGGCATCATCATAGCCAACGGTGATGGCGCCAAGATTATTGCCGACATCATCGACCTTGAATAACTGGCCGGTCAGCGAATTCTCCGGATTGCCGCCGCCAATGGCCGGTGGGCTGAAGCGTGGATCGCGGAAGGTGCCTGTCCATTGGTCGGAAGGATCGATATCGCCGCCGGCCCATGTCTCCTTGTAGGTGATGAGGGTGCGATAAGGCGTGCCGTCGGCGCTATAGGCGTTGCCCCAGCGGGTACGCCAATAGACCTCGTTGCCGCTCCAGAACATCAGGTTTACGCCCGCGTCGCGCGCAGCCTCGACATTGGTTCTCTGCTGTCCCGACCAGTATTCGTCATGCCCGGCATCGACATAGGTCTTGTGATTGAGCAAGAGGCTGCCATAGCGGTCGGCGTCGACACCCGACAAGTAGGAGACGTCATAGCCGTTCTGTTCCAGCCAGTAGATACCCGCATATTCGGCGCCGAACAGATAGTCCTGGGGACCGGCGTAAGTGCCGACATTGCCGCGGGTGGCAATCGGCCTGTTGTAGCTGACCGCATAGGCGCGGCCGGCGCCCTGCCCCGTCGCAGGCCCGTTGCCGCCATACAAGTTCGCGCCACCCCAGCCATTGTAAGCTTGCCAGGTCTCATCCGCGGTCTGGAAGACGACGTCACTGTGGCTGTCGTCGTCGCGCACGATGAACGGAATGTGGTTAGATCCGGAGGTACCGTCCTGACGCACGAGCTTGGCGATATAGACGCCCGAGACGGCATCATCAGGTACCGTCCACGACGCCGAGACGGCCCAGTTGCCGGCGTCCACTGTGCCGGTCGTGGCATTGCGCAATGGACTGGGCTGAGTCTGCAATCCGGTATGCTGCATGGTCGCGACCTTGCGCGCTCCCATGCCGCCGTAATAGCCGAGCCGATAGATATCGATCCGGTAATTGGTGGAGTTGGTATTGATCTTAAAGCTGATCGTCTTTCCGTTATCGACGCTGATGTCTGTCGCAAACCCCTCGATGTTGGAGCTACCGGCACCGTTGATGCCCCACTCGCTCTCCGGATTGCCCTGCTTCTGGTTTTCCAGCACGATCGCATTGCTGGCAGCCGCCGCCGTGACCGCCAGACTTTGCGTTGTCGATGACCCCTGCATAGAAGGCTTAGGTGGCTTCGTCACAGAGCCGGACAGGATACCTATATCCTTGGATTTTGTTCCCGTTCCCGTCTCTCCCCCGCCTGGCAGGGTTCCATTGGTGAGCGCCACGTCCGACCATGTTGCGGTTCCGCGCCAACCCGAGAGCGGGGACAGGTCCCGATCGAAAAGCGGATCGCTGATCGAGGCGCCGATGGCCTGCTTGATCGTCGCGACATAGTCAGGTCCTTCGGTCAGCCTGGTCCCCGGCAATTGACCGTCCTGTTGAAGCAGGGCGCCGCCATGGGCCCAATCGAGGATGCGCGTCGGTGAGGTAAAGTAGCCGCACCCGCACACGCCAAAGGGCATGCCGAAGGCCAGCGAATTCGCGCCGGCGTCGTGCGCGGTCGCCTGCCCTGACGGGCTCGATTCGAGAATAACGACCTTGCCCGAATGAGCACGTCCGGCCGCCACCTTAGGAACACCTTCCCCCGAAGCTGTCGATGCCGGGCTTTGCGGCAGATAGGCAGCCAGAGGATCGTCGCCCATGGAGCTCATTCCGGGATAGGAGCTCATTCCGGTATAGGTGCGCTGAAGGGACGATGTCGTCCCGAACGCAACTCCGTCCGCGTGCCACGGGAAACTCGCAAGATTCGGCATAGAACCCGACAGCGCGGCCCCGTCACCGCTTAGAATTCTCATTTCGCTAGGCGTGGCGATCGTGTCGGTTAAGGGCCGCTCGTCGACGTTTTTGTCCGAGTCGCCGTTCACGTGCGCTTTCTGCCCATGATGTTCGTTGAGGGCCGCATCCTTATAGGGATCGTCGACAAGGGTGCCCTGCTTGTGTCCATCGGCGGTTTGCACCAATGCCGCAAGTTGAGCACTATCCCTATGCTTTTCAGCAGGCTTGCGCGGTCTCTCTTTTCCGCCGACGGTGAACCACCGGGGCACCAGCGAGTCCAGGAGGAGTGAGCGCGAAGTCCACCGGCGGGCGTTGCGATACATGGCAGGCACCTCTCGCGAAATTTATAAGATCAAATCTATGAGCGATCGTTTGACACCAGCCTGGAAGTATAGCCGAAAAACAGGCGAGTATATCCTACACCTTTTGCTCTACATGCGGTATCCTTTGGGCAACGGCCGTATCGTATAAACCCAATAAAGTTGAGACCGGCGGGCCGCGGAGCTTGGCTGCGCTCGGTGCAAGGCCCAAGCCGTGGCGGTGGCTTCTTCCACCATCGCCCCATGGCGGCACTGACGCCGGAAACGCCCAAGCAGGAACAACGGAGGTGGTCTGCCGAGCTATGGCAAGAGCCGTCGGGATCGCGGCGTGTTCAATCCGGAACGAGGATGCGATCGCGGTCGTTCGCGGCTAGAACGCCTATTCCTGCGTGCATGAGCTATTGATTTTCCAAGATGATACCTCTCTGAGATATACGCTCCTGCTCGATTTAGACTGAGGCACCCGCCCCCACCTCATCAAAATTGATGAGGCAAAGCAAACGACCTCCACCTTCCTCAAGCCTTCGCCAGACTGCACACTAACAATGCGGCGTCGGACCTACCGGCCGGCGGTCGAACAGCGTGAAGGCATTGGATCAGCATCCGTGCAAGGATGTTTCGCAGGCGAGATATGTGTATGAATTTATCGCACCGCATCCCCAAGCTGCTCTTTCGCACGGCGTATGTCATCAGTGCGTTCGCCTTTCTTGTCGGAGCCGTGTCTCCGGCTCTCGCTGATGGCGCATCCTTGGCACCCCAAACGAAGATCCGTCTGACGATCGTCCAATGGATGCAGTCCAAAGGCCAATACGAACGATGGGATGCACTTGGTGGCGAATACACGGTCTCGGATGAGGGCACGGTTTTCCTGCCCTTTCTCGGATCCCTTTCCGTCGACAATCTTAAAAAGAGTGACCTCACAAACGAAATCGCCAAGCGTCTGCAGGAGAAAATCGGACTGGTTCAGCCACCCGCGGTCACGATCGAAATTCTCGAATATCCGCCAATCTATGTTGTGGGAGACGTAACCACGCCGGGAGAGTATAAGTACCGCCCTGGGCTTACCGTTCTGCAATCCCTAGCGATGAGCGGCGGCCCGTTTCGCTCTAAAACTCCGCTGCAAGCGGAGTCGATCAAGCTCGTCGGAGAATTGCGGGAAATAGATCATTCTATCCTGCGCAGCACGGCGAAACTGTCGCGACTCCAGGCGGAGATGGCCGGTGCGAAGGAAATTACCTTCGATCAGGCGGCAGGGGCCGATCAGCAATTTTCCGCTGGGATATACAGCGAGGAGAGGGTCATTTTTCAAGCTCGTGCAAATGCGCTGGAGCGGCAGTCAAAGGCGCTCACGGAATTGCGCGAACTTTTGACCACCGAAATTTCAACTTTGGAAGAGAAACTGGTGGGCGCCGACGATAATATCAAATCAGTCGAGGACCAGCTGACCAGCGTCAAGTCCCTGGTGCAGAAAGGCCTCACGATCTCGTCGAGGCAGTTGGACCTGGAACGGTTGCTGACGACCTACCGTTCCGACAAGCTCGACCTCGTTACCGCCATCATGCGGGGTCGTCAGGCAGTCAGCGAGACAACGCGGAATCTCGAGGGCCTGTCCGACACGCGTCGGAGCGAAGTCGCGGTCGAAGCGCAGGCGGAACGGGCAAATCTCGATCAGCTCAAGATGAAGCGTGAGATGACGCAGAAGCTGCTTATCGATCAACTTGCTGCCGACGACGGCTTGAAAAACCGCAGCGTGGAGCTCCCGATCACTTTTACCGTCAGCCGGCGGAATGAAGGACGAATCGATCAATTCCAAGCCTCAGAAACGACGACACTGGCGCCGGGTGACGTCGTGAGAGTTGTTCGGCCGCAAATTCCGGACGAGCCGTCCGGGCCAACCTCCGATCAATCTGGGGAGATGGAGCCAGAGACGCTCGCAAATCGGACAAGCCAGTGACCTGCGACGAAAGCATGACCAAGGTGAAAGCGGCGGTGAGACCTACGGAGGTGAGATCCCGCCGCCTCGAATATCATGAGCGATATGACGGTCGCAAAAAGACCGCGCGCGCGGTGCATCCCCGAAGCTGCGTTGGGCGCCAGGCCCAGGGTAAAGCGTCGGAGATGCAGCCCGACAGGATAAACGCTGGGGATATCTGATGACGTTGCGCATGATCCCGCCCAGCGGCCAGTCTTATACCCAAATACTGAAGTCGACGATGCTGATGGGCGGTTCCTCGCTGGTGAATGTCGCTCTTAGCATCGTTCGCAACAAAGCCCTGGCTGTTCTGCTCGGGCCGGAAGGGGTGGGGCTTATCGGCCTTTACGGGGCAATCCTCGATATCGCGCAAGCGATAGCTGGTATGGGAGTGAGCAGCAGCGGTGTGCGCCGGGTCGCCGAGGCGGCGGGCGCCGACGACGGAGAGAGGATCGCGCGGTCGGCGACAGCGCTCAGACGCATCTCGCTGGTGCTCGGGCTGCTCGGCGGGCTTTTGCTTGCGGCGTTGGCTCTTCCGGTCTCGAAATTCACTTTCGGCGACTACCAGCACGTCGGCGGCATTGTACTGCTCTCCCTTGCCGTATTCTTTCGCATAGTGTCTACCGGACAGGCCGCTTTGATCCAAGGCTTGCGGGGCATTGCCAATCTGGCCCGCATCAACGTGCTTTCCGGACTCTTCGGCACGATGGTCAGCATCCCGTTGATCTATCTGTTCGGCGAAAAGGCGATTGTACCCTCTCTCGTGGCGATCGCGGCCGTCTCGGTCCTTCCCACCTGGTGGTACAGCAAACACATATCCACGCAGCCACCGCCCATGTCGGTGCGTCAGTTCGGCCGGGAAGCGAAAGCCCTGTTCAGTCTCGGCATGGCGTTCATGGCAAGCGGACTTCTGACGTTCGGCGCCGCCTATGCCATCCGCATCATCGTGCTGAATGAAGGGGGAGTTGTGGCGGCGGGATTATACCAGGCAGCCTGGGCGTTAGGCGGTCTCTACGCCGGTTTCATCCTGCAGGCGATGGGAACAGACTTCTATCCGCGCCTGACCGCAATCGCTGACAACAAGGCCGAGTGCAACCGGCTGGTCAATGAGCAGGCGGAAATCAGCATGCTGCTGGCCGGCCCCGGTCTGATCGCCACTTTGACCCTGGCGCCGCTCGTGATGAGCATGTTCTATTCCGCGGAATTTCATGGGGCTGTGGAGCTCCTGCGCTGGATCTGCCTTGGAATGATGCTCAGGATCGTCGCCTGGCCGATGGGTTTCATCGTGCTCGCGAGGGGCGCGCAGACGATCTTCTTCTGGACGGAGGTCGCAGCAACGCTGGTACATGTGGGGCTGGCTTGGCTCTTCGTAGCGAAGCTCGGCACGACCGGAGCCGGCATGGCGTTTTTCGGTCTCTACGTCTGGCATAGTATTCTGATTTACCTGATCGTGCGTCGCCTCACCGGCTTCCGCTGGTCGCGCGCCAATCGCAGGCACGCGCTGCTCTTCCTGCCTGCGTCCGGGATGGTCGTCTCGGCCTTTTTGCTCTTGCCGTCATGGTCGGCCATGGTGATCGGCTGCATCGCCATCGTCGCGACCGGGCTTTACTCGCTGCGCATGTTGGTCGAACTGCTTCCGCCGGAGTCGGTGCCCGCAATCGTCCGAGGATGGATCACGAAATCCGCATGAAAAAAAGCGCGCATCAGAGGATGCACGCTTTCCTGATGTTGTACGACATGCTGCCGTGTGCCGGCGTCAGTTCAGGCAGGTACGGCGTCCGGCTCGGGCTGACGGACGACGCGCCCGGTGCTGGCGTCGGCAAGGGCCTGGCGCAATGCCTCAACGACCCTGACGATATCAACTGGCGTCATCTGCGCATAAAGCGGCAGGATGACGGTCTGCTGCTGCGCCGATATGCTTCGCGTCAGACTGGTGGCGGCGCGATGAGAGCTTAGGCCGGAATAGGCTCCCTCCAGGTGAATGTTCATCACGCCGCGCCGCGTCGATATCCCCTGATCGAGCAGCGCTTGCATGACTGCGCGCTGGTCGATTTCGTCAGACAATCTCACGCAGAAGCTTTGCCAGTTGCTGCGAGCCCAGCCAGGCTCGGTCGGAATCGACAGGCCTGGGATCGTGGACAGCCCCTCGCAATACTGCAATGCAAGCCGCCTTCGCTCCGCAACCAGCTCCGGCAGCCGCCGTAGTTGCACCCGTCCGACCGCGGCCTGGAGGTCGGTCATACGGTAGTTGTAGCCCAGCTCATCATAATCCTCGAAGATCACCTGTTTGGAGCCGTGGCGGACAGCGTCGGTGACGCTCATGCCATGCTGGCGCCACAGCCGGAATTTTCTGTCATATTCCGGATTCACAGTCGTCAGCATGCCGCCATCACCCGTGGTGACGACCTTGCGGGGATGGAATGAGAAGCAGGCAATATCGCCATGCGGTTTGCCGATCTTTTCCCAACGCCCTTCCCACAGAATTTCGCTTCCCGTCGCACAGGCCGCATCCTCGATAACCGGTACCGAATGGCGTTTGCCGATCGCCACGATCGAACGGAGATCGCAGGGCATGCCGAGCTGATGCACGCACAGGATTGCCTTGGTGCGGGGCGTGATTGCCGCTTCGATCAAGCTCGGGTCCATATTGTAACCATCCGGCTCGATATCGACGAAGACGGGCACCGCATTACAGTATCGAACAGCATTCGCGGTTGCGATGAACGAGTGGCTGACGGTGATGACCTCATCGCCAGCGCTGACGCCCACCGCCATCAAGGCGAGATGAAGCGCGGTCGTGCAGTTGGAAACGGCACAAGCGTGCTCGGTGCCGACGAAGGCTGCGAATTCTTTCTCAAATGCCGCGACTTCCGGCCCCTGCGTCACCCATCCCGACAGGATGACACGGCGCGTGGCCTCAGCCTCTTCCTCTCCGAGGACGGGTTTGGCAACGGGGATTGTCGATAACAACGGGCTCATGCAGCCTGACCTCCTGCCGAAGCAGTCTTCGACTGCCACCACATGACAAGGTCACGAAGCCCCTGCTCCATCGAAATTTCCGCCTTGAAGCCCAGAAGTCTTTCGGCCTTGCTGATATCGGCAAGACGACGCGTGACGCCATTGACGGCGCGCGCCTCTTTGTGTTGCGGCTCGAGTGAGGATCCCATGATGTCGCTCAGCATCCGCGCGAGTTCCAGCAGGCTTATTTCCCTGCCGCTCGCGACGTTGAACACCTCGTCCGTAACGTCGCTCTTTGCCGCCAGCATGTTTGCCCGCGCAATATCGCGTGCATCCACGAAGTCCATCGTCTGGCTGCCGTCCCCATAGACGAGCGGCGGCATTCCGGCCGCCAGGCGTTCCATCCAGCGGATCAGAACTTCCGTATAGGCACCGTAAACGTCCATTCGCGGTCCATAAACGTTGAAATAACGCAGCGCCACATAGCGCAGGCCGTACATTTCCGCGAAACTGCGCAATAGACCCTCGTTGAAGGTCTTGGCCGCGCCGTAGATCGTCCGGTTATTGTAGGGGTGATGCTGTTCGGTCGTCGGGAAGCTTTCAGCAAGCCCCAGCACGGAGGCAGAGGAGGCCGCGACGACCTTCGACACGCCTGCCTTGACCGCAGCTTCAAGGACATTGAACGTGCCCTCGGCCAGAACATCGAAGGCGAGCCGCGGTTCTTCCGCGCATTGCGTGATGCGGATCGCAGCCTGGTGGAAGACGATGTCGACGCCTTCGAAGGTTTTCGCCAGCAGTGCCCTGTCGCGGATATCGCCCTCGATGATGTTGACGGAGCCGCTTGATATTGCCGTGCTGAGATTGTCCCGGCGCCCACGCACGAAATTGTCGAGGACGATGATCTCGCGAGGTTTTTCCAATGCAACAAGATCGGCAATATGCGAACCGATCAGACCGGCACCACCGGTGATGAGCACTCGTTTGTTTCTCATGATCTTCCCTCACGCGACATGTTCGTCATCGGATCATTCTCCGAACGCCAACGGATGAATTTTGCCGGTACACCGGCGGCAACCGAGAACGGCTCGACGTCGGAAACGACGACTGCCCCCGCTCCAACGATCGCCCCCTTCCCGATGGTCACTCCGGGAAGAATGGTCGCATTTGTTCCGATGTCGGCCTCGGCACAGATGCGCACCGGCCTGATTTCAAGATCCGTGCGGATGATCGGCACATCCACCGGCAGTGCCGTGTGGGTCGAGCCAAGCACCTTGGCGCCCGGCCCCCACCCGACAGAATCCTCGATCACCAGGTCGCGCGCGTCGAAATAGGCCATTGGCCCGATCCAGACATTGTCGCCAATGACGCAGGTGCCGTCGTAGCGTCCCTGGATGTAGGCCTGAGCGCCGATGAACACGCCGCTGCCGATTTCGAATGTTTCCGGATGTTTGAAACCGGCGCCGCTGGCAACCTGCAGGCCTTCGCCGCAGTTCCGTGTGATAGCCTGCCAGATGGCTTTGCGCATCAGCGCGTCGACGAACCCGTCGCCCGTCGCGAAACGGCCGTAGAGTTCGATCAGACCGCCACGTCCATATGATTGCCTGAGCTCTTCGGCGAGCCCCGCCTGATAGGCTGGATCTGCCGGCTTCTGGCTACGGCCGTGAACGGCCTGCACGACGCGAGCCTCGCGTGGATTAACTGACATAGGCATACTCCAGCGCAGCCGCGACCTGATCGACGTGCTGCACGGGCATTTCAGGGTAGATCGGCAAGGAGAGGACCTCGCGTGCGGCGGCTTCCGAGACCGGGAAGTCGCCGACCTGGTAACCGAGGTCGGCATGGGCCTTCTGCAAATGAACGGGGATCGGATAGTGCAAACCAGACGGAATGCCCTCTGCTGTGAGCACACGTTGCAGGCCATCGCGATCGTGGCTTCTGATGGCGTAGACATGGTAGACATGCCGCCGCTCCGGCACTTCGACAGGCGTTCGCAAATGCGGCGATCCTGCAAGCAGGGAGGAGTAGCGGCGACCATGCGAACGACGGGCTTCGGTCCAGGCTTCGAGATGCCGGAGCTTGACGCGCAGAATGGCTCCCTGGATGGCGTCCATGCGATAGTTGAAGCCCTTCAGCAGATGGTGATAGCGCTGCTCCTGACCCCAATCCCGCAGCATGCGCATTGTCTTAGCCTGCTCATCGCTGTTCGTGACGGCGATCCCGCCCTCGCCGCAGGCGCCGAGGTTTTTGCCCGGATAGAAGCTGAAGCAGCCAGATGCGCCGATGCTGCCGGCGCGCGCGCCCTTATACCGGGCGCCATGTGCCTGGCAGGCGTCTTCGATGACCGGGATCTGGTGGTGATCAGCGACTTCCATGATGCCATCCATATCGGCCATCTGGCCGTAGAGATGGACGGGAATGATCGCCTTGGTCCGGGAGGTGATCTTCGCCTCGAGCTGAGCCGGATCCATGGTGAGCGTCATCGGCTCGACATCGACGAATACGGGTGTTGCGCCCGTGTAGCAGATCGCCGACACGGTCGCGACGAAGGTGAACGGCACGGTGATGACTTCATCGCCGGGACCGACGCCCGCCGCAAGCAGAGACAGGTGCAGGGCGCTCGTTCCGGTGTTGAGGGCAATTGCATGTTTGACGTTGCAATAGTCGGCGAATTCCTGCTCAAGCCGGATGACTTCCTCGCCCAGGATGTATTGCCCCGAGGCCAGCACGCCGAGCACTGCGGCATCGATTTCGCTCTTGATCGATTGATATTGTGCTTTGAGGTCCAGAAAGGGGATCATGCAATGCGCCTCGCCTCTTCGAGCTCGATGATACGACCGCGCTGGGCGAGCGACCGGCTCGCCGCTTCAAGGATGCGAACGACGCGCAGCCCGGCCTGGCCGTCTGCAATGGGGCGCGAATTCTGCTCGATGCACTCGACGAATTGATCCAGTTCGCGTTTCAATGCCTCGGTCATATCGAGCTTGGGCGCCCACATATCGCCGCTGCGGTAGCCGACCAGCATCTGATGCACCTTCTCGCCGTACGCATCGGAATTGGGGCACATGGTGATGCCCTTGTCATAGACCTTGATTTTTTCACTGGGCTCCAGATCGTCATAGACGATCATCTTGTTGCTGCAGCCGATCAGCGTGCGGCGGACCTTCACCGGGGCCAGCCAATTGACGTGAACGTGGGCGATAAGCTTGCTTTCGAAGAAGAGCGTCAGATAGGCGATGTTCTCCGGCTCGCCGAGCACATGGCTCATGCCCGTCGCTGAAACAGCCACCGGCCTTTCCTGCACGACATGGTCCAGGATAGAGAGATCATGCACGGCGAGGTCCCAGATGACGCTGACATCATGCTGGAAGAGCCCAAGATTGACCCGAACCGAGTCGTAATAATACATGTCGCCGAGGCCGCTTTCGACCAGTTCACGCATCTTTCGGACGGCGCCGGTATGGACGAAGGTATGATCCACGGCCAGCACGAGGCGGCGGCGCGCGGCTTCCTCGACCATCCGTGCGGCTTCGTCCGTCGTAGATGCCATAGGCTTTTCGACGAAGACATGCTTTCCGGCCATCATTGCCTGCATTGCAAGCTTGAAATGCGTCGAGACCGGCGTCGCAATGGCGATTGCATCCACTCTCGGATCGGCCAGAACTTCCTCGAATTTATCGGTGATCGTTATTGCGGGATACCGGCTCTTAACAGCCGCCAACCGTTCGACATTGAGATCACAGACTGAAACGAGGTGGGCGCCGGCCGCTTCCGAGATGTTACGAACCAGATTCGGACCCCAATACCCATATCCGACGACAGCGATACCGATCATTCGATTTCTCCCAACGCAAACATGTCGACCGGTCCGTCATTGACGCGGCCGATCACCCGAGCCGGAACGCCCGCGACGATGGCGCCCTCAGGCACGTCCTTTGTTACAACCGCTCCGGCGCCAACCTGCGCGGCCTCTCCGATGGTCACACCTGGCAGAATGGTGGCGTTGCTGCCGATCGACGCGTGGCGCTTGACCAGCGTCGGGATGAGGACCCAGTCGGCCTCCGTCTGCAGGCTGCCATCCGGATTAATGGCGCGCGGGTAGGTGTCGTTCGTAAACATGACCCCGTGGCCGATGAAGACGCCGTCTTCCAGTGTCACGCCCTCACAGAGGAAGGAATGGCTGGAGATCTTGCAGTCTTTTCCGACCACGACGTTCTTCTGAATCTCGACGAAGGTGCCGATGCGCGTCCTTGCGCCGATCGTGCAGCCATACAGATTCACGAGATCTCGATGGTAGATGACGCTGCCGTCACCCAGCTTGACATTTGATGCAATCATCCCTGCAAACCCCTACTACTCCCAACAGGGCCCGATTTTTCAGTTGAACAAACAATCGGGCGATTGCGTCCAAGGTTTCAAACCAACAGGACAACTATTTCTCTGCACTCCAAAGAGAATTGTTTTCTTCGCCCGAGTAAAGAAACAAAACGTTTAAGCTTATTCACCTAAAGGCGTACCTACTTATGACGACTTACACCCTGGTTCACGTCCTCCACCAGCATTGGTGGCAAGCTCACACCTTCCGCACCCATTGCCGGGCCTACGCCGGAGACAGTGATTGTTTCCATACATTTAGTGGCTCGTCGCAAAACTGACATGTAACAACAGAGACTATCTTGCAGGAATCCCAGTAAGACCTAAGTCTACACTCAGGCTTATCTTCCGTTTTCATCCCGTTATAGAAGTTGTGCTGTACTTAGCCTATATTAGCTACTGTAACGTTCCGCGAATTGTGGTATTCGATTCCTACTTTAGAGTTTCCTAAGCCCCCGTATTGAGAGGGGTCGGTACTCGGGTCGTAGTGAAGCGTAACGTGTTAGAGGGAGGGTGAAGCTGTGAATTCAGCACTTATACCGAATTTGGACCTCAGGCAGGAGAACGTAGCTCTTCCCCTTAAGTTAGAAAATAACGAGCACGCACCTGCAAAGTCGGCAAGGCAAACTCATTCGCTTGTTATTCTCGACAATCGTGAGCTCGATCGCCAATGCCTGGCGCAATGCATGGCTGCGCAAAAGGCGGATTTGCAGATCCTGGCCTTTGGATCCATTGAGGAGTGGAAGCAGAAGCGCGACGAATACGCTCCGCTTTCGGCGATCCTTTTGAACGTCGGCGGCAAAAAGGTCGATGAACCGGCCGTTTCGGAGCAAATCCGGAAGCTTTCGTCGGAATTCGCTGCCACACCCCTTATCGTATTGGCTGATAGCGACGATTTCGGCCAAATCGTCAGGGCTCTTGAGTATGGTGCCAAAGGGTTCATACCCGCCTCAGTCAGCGTCAGCGTCTGCATGGAGCTAATCGCGCTGTCGGTGGCAGGAGGAATATTTGTGCCTGCAAGCGCCCTGTTCGCCATGCGTCACCTGCTCGACTCGAGCAACTCGACCGCCCACCCGCTCGCCGGCATATTCACGGATCGTCAGGCAGAAGTGGTGGAGGCGCTCCGACGCGGAAAGGCGAACAAGATCATCGCCTATGAGCTCAATCTCCGAGAAAGCACGGTGAAGGTGCATGTTCGCAATATCATGAAAAAGGTAAAAGCGACGAACAGAACGGAAGTCGTGTTCAAGCTCAACGATCTTTTTCAGAATAATCTTTCGGGCGGGTTAGCAGCACACTGACGGATGCCAATGCGGTCAGCCGATCAGATCCTGCTCCGCATCGCGAGCACATTCTCTCTTAAAACATCTCGGTGGATGCACGGAAATACGCCGAGTCGATGATCTAAAGCGTGCCGCGATCTTTCGGATTCGCGTGTCACGCTTCAGGTCTTTGTTTTCCGCAATTGCATTTTCCCCACAGCTAATTGCCGGTGCCCACAGGATGCTTGGAAAGCGCCGTTCGAATCCTGCGCAACCGCGCTTTCTGCGAATGAGGGATAAGACCCCGCGCAAGATGCCAGAGATATCGGAACTCCGGCAGAGGCGGCACATTTGGCCTCAAGCCATTCAGGCGCAGTTTGATCATCAGGCCGTCGATGCACGAATAGAGTCGCAGGCGCCAGCCAGCACCAGGTTTGAACTGTGGAGGTGCCACTTTCTCGCCACCGCTTGCGCTAAGCGGAGCATGACGAAGAATATTTGCAAGATCTGGCTGCCGGCACCGTTCAAGAATCTCGGCGAACCATCCAAACCACTCGGTGTCGGTTCGGTCGAAAAGCTGATGAATGCTTTTTCGATCCCGGCCATGCCTTCCCAAGGCGACCCCATCGGCTGCGCGAGCGAGCTGCGCGATGACGAGGCGCGCGCGCCTGAATTCGTCATGGGACAGAGATGGATAGAAATCTTGCAGCTTCCGCGCCCGTTCAAACTGGCCTCTGCAAATCAAAGCAAGAAGGAAGTAGGCCCATTCGACCGGATCCGGATCGAGCGCCCCATATTCGATGATGGTCACCTTGACCAGATCCACCAGAAGATCACAGGCGCGGTCGGCGTCGCCCTCCTGTAATGCGCAGATGGCAAGGCGGAATTTCGCTTCGGGCAAGTAGGATACGTAGTCGAGACAGCTGAGGTAGCGGTGCTTGGCCTCCTCCACCCTGCCCTGCTGGAGAAGCAGGTCTCCCTGCTTCAGCAAGGTGCGATCGCATGCTTCCCCGACGATATGGACGCTCTCTTGCTTTGAGATACGCCTGACCTTTGTAAGATCGCCGAAGGGGCCGGACTGGATGATCCTTTCGCCGAACTGCAGGCTCTTGTTCAGCGTGAACCACTGATATACTTGCGGCCTGTGGCTCAACGTATGACGCGAATGGATCAGGCTGAAACCGGCTGTCGTGATACGTCTTAGTTCGTCAGGATGGGCAAAAAGATAGTCCAGTCGCTCGACTACATTGCTGCCGTCAACAAAGACACAGTTCTGCATGTCGACAAAGCCGGCCGCCTCCACGGCTGCCGTGCGTTCTGTCACGAGACAGGCCTTTGCCCCGGGGATCTCAAAATGCTTGCGCACGACCTCGCCGCCCATAGTGCCGCATGTGGGGACGACGAAGCTCGCGTTCAGCGCGCGCGCATAGGCTTCTCCAGATAGGAGCTGGGCGGCCAGCTTGCTCTCATAGGCGTGTTGCGGCGAGACTAGGCAGGGGTAACGGTCGCGGATCGTCGGAAAGACCATCTGTCGCCAGGGATAAAGACCATAGGCCTGACCCGTGAGCGTGACCGGGATGACCTTTTGCTGCCCATAGTCGCGGTAGACTTCGGGATCGATGAAATTTGGCCAGACGAACAGATTCTCCCTCATTGCCGGCATATATTCCGGCGCCATGGTTGCGATCGCGAAATAGGTCTCGATGCCCCAGTGCTCCATATCGGAAAGAAAGCCGGCGCGTCGGTCGCACCACGCATCGGCGTTATGAAGACCGAGCTTCGGAACGGCGAGATGGGTATTGGTGTTTGTGATTTTTATCCGACGTGAGCCATGCGACCGGTAACCGCTTTCAAACAACGTCAGATCCGGTTCGTACCTGTCGCATATCTCTGCATAATCGCAGTCGCGATTAACGACGAAGACATCGAAATGTGTTGCAAGACATTTGACCTGCTGCTGCATGTGCAGCAGCAGGTAACTGGCCGCGTTCGCGTTGGGCTGATGGTCCCATTGAAAAAAAACGAGCCGCGGCTTTCGATGATCGACTTTGCTGTTCATGTCCCTATCGAATGGCTTCAGGAGCATTGAGTTCGACGCCCGGTGACGCCAGATGCGGATAAGCCTCTTGCCAGGAGTGGGCGCTGAGTTTGTTCGTTACTCCGCCAGAAAGCTTCCACTCGAAATAAGCGATCGTCCTCTCAAGCCCCTCGCGAAGGTTCACCTTCGGTTGCCAGCCCAGTTGTTGCGTCGCGCGGCTGATGTCGGGCTTGCGTTGTGTCGGATCGTCAATCGGCAGAGCCTTGTAGACGATGCCGGACTTCGATCCGGTCATTTCGATCACCATTTCTGCCAATTCACGGACCTGGAATTCTCCGGGATTGCCGAGATTGATCGGGCCCGTAACCCCAGCGGGGGCGGCCATCAAACGGATGAAGCCGTCGATCAGGTCGTCCACGTAGCAGAACGACCGAGTTTGCCTGCCGTCGCCGAAGATGGTGATCGGCTCGTTGCGAAGCGCCTGAACGATAAAATTGGAGACGACGCGGCCGTCATTCGTCTGCATCCGGGGACCGTAGGTATTGAAGATCCGCGCCACCCGGATTTCCACGCCATATTGACGATGATAGTCGAAAAACAGCGTCTCGGCACACCGCTTGCCTTCATCATAGCATGCCCGCGGGCCGATGGGACTGACGCTGCCGCGATACTCCTCGGGCTGCGGGTGAACCGCCGGGTCGCCGTAGACCTCGCTCGTCGATGCCTGGAAGATCTTCGCTTTGGTGCGTTTGGCCAGGCCGAGCATATTGATCGCCCCGTGCACATTGGTCTTTACGGTCTGCACGGGATCGTGCTGGTAGTGGACCGGAGATGCCGGGCAGGCAAGGTTGTAGATCTCATCGACCTCCACATAAAGCGGGAAGGTGATGTCGTGGCGGAGTATCTCAAAACGAGGATCGTCAAGAAGGTGCAGTACGTTATCGCGCGAACCGGTGTAGAAATTGTCCACACAGAGGACGTCGTTGCCCTCTCGCAAAAGCCTTTCGCACAGGAATGATCCCAGAAATCCGGTGCCGCCGGTAACCATGATTCGCTTGTATCCGTGCATTGATGTGCTCCGTTGTTGATGTTTGCCCGCAAGGGTGAAAACCATCTCAGCAAGCTCCCTTGCCTTTCAGAACCGCAGGAATTGTGCTGAGAAGAATGTGCCAGTCGAACCACAGGGACCGATTGTCGATGTAGAACTCGTCGAGTTGCCGCTGCAGTTCGATATCCGCGTTGCTTCGTTCGGATATCTGCCAAAGCCCCGTTAGCCCAGGTGTTACCGAACGCCGCTTGACACGAAACTCGCTATCCATCGCCGAGAGGTGATACTCCGGGAAGGGGCGCGGTCCCACGAAGGACATCTCTCCTGCAAGGATGTTCACCAACTGCGGGAGTTCGTCGAAACTCGACGCGCGAAGGACATGCCCGATCACCGGCAGGATGCGCGGGTCCTGCCGAAGCTTGAAGTGGTTCGACCACTCGGCTTGCATGGCCGGATTGTCCCGGAACAAGGTTTCGAGGCGCTGTTCCGCATCTCTGTACATCGTTCTCAGTTTCAGGACGCGCACCGGCTTGCCAGACAAACCTTCCCTGGTGTGTCTGAAGAAGACGGGCCCCGGATCGATGGCATAGATCGCGGCGGCGGCAACCAGAATGCAGGGCATAAGCACCAGCGTCGCAGGGACGGCGATCACGAGATCGAGAACTCGACGAACCAGGTTCGTGCCTGCCGATCTCCCACCGACGGCCAAGCGAACACCGATCTCTCCGCTGACGTCTGCCGGTCGCAATCCGGTTATCTTGAGGTTCGGCGTGTCGGAGAGGAGGATGACTTCGGCGAACTGCCGACGCATCGTTGCCAACTCGGCGATAAATGAACCCGTATCGTCAGCGATCAGGGCAATCGACGGCCCGTTGTCGGGAAATACTTCCGAAGTATCGGGAGAAGAGACTTCCGGCCGAATGCCATAGTGCCAATGCTCGGAGAAATACGCCACAAGCGCAGGGATACGATTGCGGGCACCAATGATCACTGCCGGCTCACCCCAGATACCAAGCCTCCAGGACAGTCCTCGTGCGGCCCCCCGCATAACAGGTTGAACAACCAATCCGAGGCCAAGGAAGCCGATGATCGGAAGCAGCAGTCCTAACCCTTCCGGCAGAAGGATCGCACCAAGCGCTGCGATGACGGCCACCTTGAAGGACGCTGTCGTTCGGCGGCGCAGATGTTCGTGGTCGTGAAGCCGATATCCGGGATAGAGCGCGTTCGATGCATAAAGAACGATTGCTGCCAGTGCTGCGAGGGCGAAAGCGCGCTCCGGCACCATATTCTCCGAACCGTGCGGAAGAAACGGCAGCAGAACAAGATAGGCTATCAGATAGCTTGCGATGTCGCCGGCGACCAGAAATGACGAAGCAGCAAGCCGAGGCAACCTGCGCCTCAATGGAACAGGGATATTCAGCCCTGCCCGCTTGTTGAATTCGGCGGCCGGCGTGGGGCTTGCCACTGATGGGACGGAGTTTGCCGCCTTCCGCAGGTCGGACGTGATTGCTGACGACGCAAATAGGGACATGATCGCTTCACACCTTTGCGGCTGCTGTTTTTGGCGCGCTCGATCCAAAAACCTCGTCTTCGATCGGAAACTTCCGAAGCCCCAGTCTCTGGAATGCTGTCAGTGAGATGAAGGTCGGCACGACGAGCGCGTAGCGCCGCCACAGCCGTCGCGGTTCGCATAAAAGACGAAAGGCCCATTCAAAGCCGCTTCTTTGAATTATCCTCGGAGCCTGCCGCTTGAGGCCGGCGTGGAAATCGAATGCAGCTCCGACACCGATGAGCATCGAAGCTTCGAGACGGTCGCGCATGCGCGCCATCCAGAGTTCCTGCTTGGGACTGCTGAGGCCGACCCAAATAATATCCGCACCCGACCGGTTGAGCCGGTCTGCGATATCAGCCTCCTCTTGCAACGACAGCTTATGAAAAGGCGGTGCATAGGTGCCGGCGATCTGCGCCTGCGGGAATCTTGCGAGAAGGCGCGCCTGCAACTGCTCCAGCGTCTCGGCTGTTGCGCCATAGAGGAAATGGCGCAGACCTTTGGATATTCCGGCCTCGAAAACAGACAACATCAGGTCAGGTCCGTAGACCCTGTCGCTTTCCGAATGGCCAGCACGCTTCAACGCCCATACCAGTGGCATGCCGTCGGGGGTTACGAGGAACGCCCGGTTATGTATCGACCGCAGCTCTGGATCATCTTGACATCGCACGACACCGTGGGCGTCGCGAACGCACACATATTCCCTCCTGCCGTCTTCGATGCCCTTTTGAATAAAACCGGTCGCGCTTTTAAGATTAACTGCCGAAATGCGAACACCAAGGACATTAGTCCATCCCAAAGAGTCCTTTTGTTTAAGAACTGAAGCTTGGATTCTGTCTGCTGTTTGCTTTCTCATGACCTGCGCTTTCGCGATCTAAACTGTCATCAGAATATGCCGGCAGCGCGATTGTCTCCATACTTTCAATTCCAACTATTGGACGTAGAAGACACTTCATATTCCTACGCCTTCGGCCCAGATAAGTTACAATGTTCGAAGTAAGGCGACGTACCCCCAATGCCTGCCACGTTGCTCTTTTTGATGAGTGCGATCCCGAAAGAGCTGTTTGACCTTCACAAAGCCGCGGAAGATAGTCACCCTCGCGTCCAGGCTGGGGTGGTTTGCGCGAATAAAGCGGGGGGAAATGGCCAACCCAATAGGCGAGATGGCTGGCGAGCCTTCAGAGCTGCCCGAGAAAACCAATCAGCTGCAGAAAAACTTGAGTTCTATTGGGAATATCGCCATCAGAGGATACTGAACCCTGATCAGGTGGAACGCTTATGGCTGACTATCAAGCAATGCCGAAGTCGCGAGGTGGGTACTCGGGGCGGGCTCGGCGGCGGCGGGCCGAGCATGGTTTGGATGATAAGACACACCCACAAGGAGCGCGCACACGACGTGGTCGAGCAGTTTCAAGCTGCCATGGCTGAAAGCGCTATGGTCCGTCGCGCCGCCGGTTTCGTTACTCGGGGTGCGACGCCACGCTCCCGATGTCGATCCCGGCCTTCTGAAGATCGCCTAGACTGCCAAACTCTCCTGAAAGCATGATCTCCGGGTGTATCCTGAAGCTCTTGTCGTTCAGATTGCCGCTGTAGCGGTTGCGCGCAAACTGCACCGATCCGAGCTTGTGGTCCGGCACGTAAATGTATGCTGCAAGCCCATTGCCGCTCTCGACCGAGACGATATTGTCCTCGATGCGATTGGGGCCTGCCCAAGGGGGATGCCACCCCCAGCCCGTACCGTCATCGACGCGAAAGGCAGCGCCAGACCCGCCTGTGATGACGTTTCCTGTCACCAGGTTGCTCCAGCCGCCGTTTATGCCGATCGCCGATATGTTATCCGAAAGCGTATTTCCTTCGATGCGCACTCCACTGGCCTTGCCGTCGGTATAGATCGCCCAACTTATAGGAGAAGGCCATTCACTGGTATTTTCGTATCCGGGAGGCCAGAATGTCCCATCGACCCTGTTCATAAGCTGACCTGTTCCGGTGACGAGATTATAGCGAATGCTGCTGTTCAAAGGATCGGCCTGCTCACCCATCATCTTGATGGCGCCGCCATCTGCCGTTTGCTGATTGGCGTTGCGGACCACGTTGTGTTCGATGACCGCATCATGAACTGCGTCCTGAGGTCCCCATAGCGAGCCACCGGCAATACCGAACTGAGCCGCGTTTTCGATGAGATTGTGAGCGATCCTGACATTGTCGGCAGCCTGGAACCATATCCCGGCCGTTTCGAAATAGACCCTGCCGATGTCCTGGATGTGGTTCGACAGGATTGTCGCACCGTCCGATTTGAGGAAAGTGCCGTAGGTCGTGCCAACATAAATCCCGTTGCCGGCCACATCCGCAATCTCGTTGCCGGCAATCAAGACATCCTTGCTCTCGGAAACATGGATGCCGACGCCGACATTGTCGATGGAGTTGCCGAGCAGCCGGACGCCGTCCGCCCGCTCGATCCGTATGGCGCCAAAGCTCCTGGTGTCGGTACCGAACTTGCCGCTACCGCGCGGGTCCCCTTCCCGGAACTGAAGCCCTGATACAACCATCCGGTCGGCTCCATCCAGCCTGAAGAATGTCGGCAGGATACCGGCGACAGCCGTCGAGCTGATTGGCAATCCATCGGCTGGGAGGTAGACGAGTTGCTCCCCAGCGCGGTCATACCACCACTCGCCGGGAACATCGAGCAGGGCCGCCGCCCCGGCAAGGAAATAGCGGCTGCCTTCCGCGGTGAAGAAATAGGCAGTGCCTCTGGTGTTGATGGCCCGGTTGGCGGTATCGATTGAAACCACAGGGAGGGTGTCACTGCCCCATTGGCTGCCGGGGCGAAAACCACCGACAATGTGGGTGACAAGCCCCGCTGTATTTTTGGAGATCGGAAGATCGCCGGCATGGAAACAAAAACGCGTGTTGCCATGCCATATGTCGTCGTCCTCAGCGCACTTGGCCGCAAAAAGCCATCCTTTGCGCGGGTCTCCATCGAGCGGAGCATTGGGAAAGCGGGCCTGCGTCTGGAGCGCCCCGTTGACGAAAAGGTCGCCCAACTCCCTGCCTGGAGGCAGCTTCAGCGACGCGGTCCATCGGCCATCGGCCTGTGCCGTCCAATTGCGTATAAGCGGGCCACCGTGCAGAACCGGCGCTTCGTTGCACCTTGCCGCGATGACCAGGCCCGCGTCGCGGGCGTCGAAGACTATCGGTTCAGCGAGATAATAGTCCCCCTTGCCTATTGCGATCGTGTTTTCGCGGCCCTTCTCACGCGCAGCGTCCCGAGCTCGCTCGATGCTGGCAAAAGGACCATCGGTACGCTGAGGATTGGCTTTGGGAAGACGCCCACTCCAACTGTCTTTGCCATCGGGAGAAACATAGAATACCGCCCGGGGCGCGGATGTGCCGGTCAGTACTTTGCTCAGAGAAGTCCCCTTCAGCCTGTCCGAAAAGGTCGCCGGCGACGCTTCCGCGCAAGTCGCTTCCCTGAGCGCTGCCTGCAGCCTGTCGGGCGCATCTGCGTCCGGACTCACTGCGGCCAGGTTGCTCGGCTGCGGAAAGAGCGAAGCAAGCAGAAAGCTCAAGATCGGTGCGAAGCGCAGCCTGATCAAATCTGCAGCTCCGCCGTTGTGCTGCCTGCCGAGGCCCGCAGTTGCTGGCCGGGAGCCGTCGAAACAACGGGCTCATATAGAGAGAACATGATGATGCCCGACATAAACAGAACGAAAATCGCATCATTCTGGATCAGGAAGATCGTTTCGGTCAGATTCATCACCAAAATCACGACTGTAAAGACATTCAACCAGAGCCAGCCATAATGCGGATCGCGGCATTGGAGGACCGCCCCTTGGCGCAAGGCCTGCAAAAGCATCAGAGCGAACAAGATCATTCCGCTTATTCCGAAGTTCAGCAGCGTGTCGCGGAATCCGTTATGGGCGTGGGGAGCCATCCATTGGATCCTCGACCAGATAATCCAGGCCTCGGGGTTCGCCTCTGTCCAAAAGGCCTGGTAGCCGAAGCCGAGCAGCAGGTGATCGGCGATCTGACCATCGACCAGCTCCCATAAGGGCACTCGGCCCGTCAAAGTGGCATCCTTGCCAAGCGCCTCCAGGAATGGAACCAGGAATTCGTGAAGCAAAAGGAGGAGCCCAACGAACATTTGAACAAAAAACAGGACGAAGACGATGCGGCTGATGCCACCGATCCGCCGCAACAGGGAATAGAACCCGATCAAGCAATAGGCCGATGCCGTCGCAATGATCGCGGTCATCGATCCGGAGGCCACGAGACAGGCCCCGCCCGCGATTAAGAAAAGCAAGGCGGTTCGCCGTAAACCCCGGTTACCGTCAATTAAAACGGCCGTCGACACCAGTATCATCATGGCGGCGTACCAACCGAGACTGTTCTTGTGGATGAATATGCCACGCACGGACCCGTCCATTGGCATGCGAGCGAGACTCGGCGACGCCACGAAGACCAGAAGGCTGAGGACGATGCATGTTCCGAAGGTGGCAAATGCCAGGAGAAGCAACTGCCGTGGTGTGAAGCGTATTGCCAGCACGTAAGCCAGAAGCACTGTAAAGAGCAGGCCGATGGCGCGCCTGAATGTCGTTGATGGGCCCACCGACCAGAAGACGGACACAAACGGCATGGCGACCATCAAGGGGACAAACCAATTTCGCTTGAGCGCCGTTAGAAACAGCGGAAAATTCCTTACCAGCATCAAGAATGTAAAGCCGTATACGGGCAGGCAAAGCAGACGCAATATAGACCTGGCATGATCGCCAAGGGCTCCGTCGGCGTCCGCCAGCATGAGCGGGAAAAGGGCGCCTGTTTGAAGAAAAAGGCAAAAGCCTGCGCCCCAGCATTCTATCGCTCGCCAACTGACGGTCGGCCCATTCGAGGCTCTAAGCGTATAGGCTCTCATTATCGGTCCCGATTTGACTGGACAGATGAGAGGCTGTTGGTCGCGGCAATTTGGAAAGACATGGGTCCCCTTTCACAGCTGCGCTGCTTACCAACGAACATCCCGCCACCTCCCTAGTCAACCGACGCAAACGAAGGCGGAGCTAAGCCTAACGCGCGTACCCACCGTCCAAGGACGTTGTTTGGGTTAAGCTCACGGTCTACGCCTCCCCCAAAAGTTGGTGCCTGGGCAAACGGCATTGCCCATAAGAGCAGATGTCACCCGTGACCAATCGCCGGTAGCTTGACGATGAAAACGAACCGCGAAGCACGCCGCGCTAAGCCGCAGTCGGTGGTGAAGTGAGGCAATAATTTCTGGCGCAGCCGGCAGTTGGCAGGTGACGCTCGGAAGGGTTGGGATTTTTATGGTTCTGCGTCATGGTCCTGGTTTCGTATGCATTATAACGGAAGCGTCACACGTTGTGGTGGTGACCCTACGAGCTCAGGGCGCAAGCCTGATCGCGCGGAATGATGCCTGTCCGCCTCCCATCCCTTTCCATGAAATCGCGTTGCCAAACGAACGAGCGTCCGCAACTCCGGCGTACCGATGTGTCGCGCAGCAACGCGCTTGAGAGGGGGTGTCATGGAGCGGCCGACGATCAGCGTCCTCATCAACAACTACAACTACGGTTGCTTCCTTCCTCGGGCGATCGACAGCGCCCTGCGCCAAAAGGCGTCTAATGCCGAAATCATCGTCGTCGATGACGGCTCGAGCGATCAGTCGCGCTCGGTTCTGGAAGGATATGAAAACCGGGTGAAGGTGCTCTTCCAGGAGAACCGGGGACAGGCCGCCGCCATCAATGCCGCTGTGAAGGCAAGCACTGGCGAAATCCTCTGTTTTCTCGATGCCGATGACTGGTGGGCGCCGGGCAAGCTGTCGGCAACAGCCGCTGCTTTCCAGTCGAATCCTCATGCATCGCTTGTTTATCACCGACTGCAGCCGACGCAGATCGATGGCTCAATAGCCTTCAAGCCAATTCCTCGGACCTTGTGTTCGGGAGATTTGTCGTCACGGCTTGCGAGATCGGCCGGCTGGTGGCCCTTCCCACTGACATCAGCCATCGCTGTAAGACGTAGCGCGTGGGATGCGGCAGGAGATATTCCCGAACAGTTCCACATTTCCGCCGACGCCTGGCTCGCGGGCCTCTACCCATTTCTGGGGAACGTTGTCGCCTTGTCGGATTCACTCGGATTCTACCGAATTCACAACAATAACTGGTATCGGTCAGTCGATGACGCCGCCATGCTGCGAAAGCGCATGGCCCATTGGCGGACTGTCGTCGAAGTGACGAACCAGTTTCTTTCCGCCCACGATTTAGCGGGAAGGTTGCGTCTGACCGATCACTTTCCGTACCGGGTTGCCTCCGTCAGGCTGGAGGGCGCAGATACACGCACCCGGTTCAGACTTGCTGTTGAAGGGCTTTTTTTCGCCGGAGAACCAAACTTGCTGAGGCGTATGCGCGAGGCATTGCGGACAGCCCGCGACCTTCCTCGACGCGGTCAGGCTGTTGGCTTGTCGGAGTCGGCACGATGAAGGCGCTGATGCTGGTTTCCGAACTCGAAGACTACACCATCTCCTTCGCCAACGGTGTTGCGCAACACCTGCAGGTCGTGCTCGCAGTTCCGCATCGGCGCTATGCCAACCTTGCCTCCGCCTTCGATCCGGCTGTCGATCTGCACCTTTTGGACTGGCCACGGCACCGCTCACTCTCCAATCCCTGGTTCCTGCACCAACTCACGCGTCTCATCCGGACCGAGCGGCCGAACATCATTCACCTTCTGAGCAATTCCACACTCTGGTTGAACTTTGCTGCGCCATTCTGGCGCCCGATCCCTCTGGTGACGACCGTCCACGATGTTGACGTGCATCCCGGCGATTCCGACACCCGCACGCTGCCCGCCTGGGCTCCGCAACTGATGGTGCGGCAATCAGGTCATGTGGTCGTTCATGGTGAGGGGCTGAAACGAATGGTTCTCGAGCGATATTCAAAATCGCCTGATCGCGTCCATGTCCTGTCGCATCCGGCCATTCATCGCTATGCGGAGCTCGCTCGACAGCACAAGCTGACGCGGCGCCACGCAGATGGAACCTTGCGCGTCCTGCTTTTCGGGCGGATATTTGCTTACAAGGGATTGGAGCATCTGGTCCGCGCCGAGGCGATGCTGAAGGACCAGCTCCCCAATCTGCGCATCACGGTCGCCGGCCGCGGCGATGATCCCTGGATCTTCCAGCCCCTAATGGGCGAAGCCGGCCGCTATGATATTCGCAACCGCTTTATCGAGGATATGGAGGTCGCCCAGCTTTTTCTGGATGCCGATATCGTTGTTCTTCCCTACACGGAAGCCTCGCAAAGCGGTGTCCTCAACCTTGCCGCGGCATTTGGCAAACCGGTCATCGTGACCGACGTCGGCGAATTACGCGCCACCGTTCTACCAAACGGACTGGGAATGGTGGTTCGGCCAGGGGACGTCGAACAGCTCGCCAGTGCCATCCGGACACTGGCGGAAAACAACGAATTGAGAAGCAGCTTAGGGACCAGCGCGCTCGCCTGGGCCACAGGTCCGAATTCGCCTGAGCAGGTCGGCGCAAAGGCTGCGGCCGTTTATCGTGAGGTGGTCGGAGCATGCGGATGACGGCGCTCACGGAGGGGAATCGGATAGCAGTGCGGAATGCAGCAACGGTCCGCCACTATGTCCCGGGTGGTTGCGAGAACGGCGGCGGAATCGGCAGGCTGGTCGGGTATATATCGAGCACCGCCAGGGAGGCGGGCGAAACGCACCTTGTCACAGATACCAGAGGGCGTCGCTGGTCCCTGGTTACGTCGCCGATGCGCCTGCTCGGCGCCATCTTGATGATGGCCAAGGATCGGATAATTGCTCCGGCACGCATTCACCATATCCATGTCGCGGGTCGCGGCAGCACCGCAAGAAAACTGATCCTCACCGAGGCTGCCCGCCTCCTCGGGTGCTCTCACATATTGCACCTGCACGATTACGACTATGCGAGTGACTTTGCCGCGCGCTCGCCACGTCAACAGATGCTCATACGCCGGATGTTTCAACATGCCGACCAGGTGGTAGCACTGGGTCAGCGCGACCGCATGACGCTGACGACGCTTCTCGGCGTGGACGAGCGCCGCGTGGCCGTCATCCGCAATTGTGTTCCCGACCCCGGGGCGCGCAGTGTTCACGTCGGCAAGATGCCGTTGATCGTCTTTCTCGGCCGATTGAGCGAACGCAAAGGCGTGGGGGAGCTTCTGCTTGCCTTAAGTCATCCGATTATGAAGGAGCTCCAGTGGCGGGCCGTGCTGGCCGGCGACGGACCCGTGGAAGACTACCGACGCCAGGCCGCAGCCCTGGGCCTTTCAAATCTGGTGAAAATGCCGGGCTGGCTCGGCGCCGACGAGGCGCAAGCCTTGTGTGCACGGGCAGATATCCTGGTTCTGCCTTCGCATGCCGAGGGCTTGGCAATGGCTGTGGTCGAAGGGCTCGCCCACGGGCTTGCGGTCGTTACCACGCGCGTCGGTGCGCATGGCGAAGTCATCTCCGACGGTGAAACGGGCGTCTTCGTGCCTGTCGGAGACAAGGATGCCCTGGCTGCGGCGCTGGCGAAACTCGTCAGCGATCCGGAAATCCGCAACCGCCTCTCGGCCAAGGCCCGGGCTCATTATCTCAACCAGTTCAGTATGAGGGCCTACATGCGATCGCTGGAAAAACTCTACGACGCCGTCTCCGCGCAACCTCAAACGTCGGTTGGTGAACGATGACCATTTCAACTATCCCGCCAGACCGCAACACCTCGCTCTCGTCGATGCGCTACGACCCCCGGTTTCAGGTGGAAACCAGTTCGGACGACTTCGATCTGACATCGGGCTTGCGTCTTATCCGGCGAAGGATGGTGATGATCGTGGCTATCATCACGCTGATGATGGCGATTGCCGCTATCATTGTTTCCGGGTTGAAGCCGAGTTTTCATGCCGAGTCCCGGCTGATTATCCACACGCCTCTGGCGACGAAGCTCGGCCCTGAAGATTCCGGCCGCAACGATCCGCTGGACGCCACATCGGAGACCGAACGACTTCTTTCCAGAAGCATTGCAGAGCGGGTCATCAGCGACCTGAGGCTCGATGAGTGGCCGGAATTCAATCCGGCGCTGCAAGAGACCTCGCTTATCGACAGGATGCGAGCAATGTTGCGCGGTCTGGTCGACAGAGAAAAACCATCCTCGCCGGTACGAGACAGCATCGAGCCAATCATCCCGAATTACTACAAGGCATTGCGCGTATGGCGCGATGGCCAGGGTGACGTTATTCAGATCGGCTTCGATGCGAGCGACCCCCAACTGGCAGCCTCGGTCCCGAACCGGCTCATCAGCATCTATCTCGAAGAGCGGAAGGACAGTCTGCGTGGGCGCCTGGACGCGGCAGAAGAATGGGTTCTGCAGCGCATCGCCGAACAGAAAGACCGTGCTGCGGCGGCACGCGACGCCGCCGACGCGTATCAGAAAACTATGGACGTCGTCTCAAATGACGACGATCAGGTCGAACAGATCAAGTCGATAATGGAGCTGGGCGAGCGACAAACAAAAATCGAACAAGGCCGCGCTGAAGCGAGAGCAACGATATCTGCAATGGAAGCGGCTGACGACCTCTCGCTCGCCCTGCAGAATATGGTTATTCCCGACAGCATTGGTGCAATGCAACGGGAGCTTCGTGCGCAGGAGCAAGATCTCGAGCGCCTTCTCGAGACCTATGGCAACACGGCCGAAGCCGTGGTCGATATGCGCGCGAAGATCCTTAAATCCCGCACCGATCTCAGCCTTGCGGCCGATCGATATCTTCAATCAGTCCGCGCCAGGCTTGCGGCGCTCGATCATGAAGATGACGCGGTCCGGTCGGCCTTGGCGGTTGCTCATGAGAAACGCGCTCGCTCGGCCCTGGCGCAGACGGAACTGGCGCGACTCCAGCGAATGGCTGACAAGGAGCAAACCGCTCTTGATAAGCTCGACGAGCAGCGCCGCGGCTTGGCTGCGCAAGCCATGCTGCCGGGAGCGGAACTGGAAGTTTTGTCACCGGCAGCAGTGCCGCTGGCACCGCAGGGACGCGGACGGCTTTTCTATCTGGTCGGCGCCCTCCTGGCCTCGATATCGATCGCGGTGACGGCCGCTTTTGTGGTCGAGATGCTGGATAACTCGGTCCGCAGCTTCGATCAGATGGCCGGAATGCCTCGCATAGTGCCAGCCGGATTCATCCCACGCCTGAAACGGAGAGACCGGGGGGGGCCATCCATGCTCTTCGGGGACATTCAAGACGGGATGTTTGACGAAGCAATTCGCTCCGTCATAACTTCGCTCAAACAGTCCAACGGTGGAAAGCTGCCTCACAGTATCGTCGTGACGTCAGCTCACAGTGGAGAGGGCAAGTCGCTCGTCGCCAGATCACTGGCAATCGATCTCGCCGCCAACGGCATTCCGGTGCTGCTCGTTGATGGCGACCTCAGACACGGAAATCTCGACTCGTTTTTCAGGTCCGAGCTACAGCAGGGGTTGAATGAATTCCTGTGTGGACAGGCTGGAATCCGGGACATTATCGATCACCATCCGAGCGGCATCGACTTCATTCCGGCCGGCAATGCCACTCTCCATCGGCGCGCCCGCGTGACTGATGCGGCTGACATCGTCTCGATCGCCGCCTCACTGGGCCAAGTCGTCATCTTCGACAGCGCTCCTGTGCTCGCCTCGGCTGATACAATGCATCTGACGGCCTTGGCAGAACGAACGCTCGTGGTCGTTAAATGGGGTAAGACGAGCCGTCGAGCCGTCGAATTCTGCTTGCATCAGCTGAAGACCGCACGCAACGCGGAGCTTTGCGTCGCCATAAACAACGTCAATCCGAAACAACACGCCAGGTACAACTTCAGCGATTCAGAACTGTTTGTGAAGTCCTTGCGGAAATACCACGAATTCACATGAACAACGGCAGCATCACGCCTGGTTCAGCGAAGCAAATTACGGAGGGCTGTCGTGAAGAATAAAAACAAGGTTGCGCTTATTACGGGTATAACAGGTCAGGACGGTGCGTATCTGGCCGAGCTTCTCTTGGGGAAGGGCTATATTGTTCACGGCCTCAAGCGACGCTCTTCGTCCTTCAACACCAGCCGCATCGAGCATCTATACGAGGATCCGCACGTCGAGAATCCTCGGTTCATCTTGCATTTCGGGGACATGACCGATTCAACGAATCTCATCCGTGTGATTCAGGAAACGCAGCCGGACGAGATCTATAACCTCGCGGCACAGAGCCACGTTCAAGTCTCCTTCGAGACGCCAGAATATACGGCCAACGCGGATGGAACCGGCACACTTCGACTACTTGAAGCAATTCGCCTCCTGGGACTGACCAGGAAGACGCGCTTCTATCAAGCGTCCACCTCAGAGCTCTACGGCAAAGTTCAGGAAGTCCCGCAAAGCGAAACGACGCCTTTCTACCCTCGATCGCCCTACGCCGCGGCCAAGCTCTACGCCTATTGGATCGTGGTCAATTATCGCGAGGCCTATGGCATGCACGCCTCGAACGGCATCTTGTTCAATCATGAAAGTCCGATCCGCGGCGAGACCTTCGTGACGCGTAAAATCACCCGGGCGGCGGCTGCGATCCATCTTGGACTGCAGGAAAGGCTCTATCTCGGCAATCTGGATGCCAAGCGCGACTGGGGGCATGCGCGCGAATATGTCCGCGGGATGTGGCTGATGCTGCAGCAGGACGAACCGGAGGACTATGTCCTTGCGACCGGTGAAACGCACTCGGTCCGTGCCTTTGTCGACAAGGCCTTTGCCAAGGTGGGCATGCCGATTGATTGGCGTGGGACCGGAGTTGAGGAAAAGGGGTATGACAAGTCATCGGGTCGGTGTGTGGTGGAGATTGATCCGGCTTATTTCCGCCCGACTGAAGTTGACCTTCTTATCGGTGACCCAACGAAGGCGCATACGAAGCTTGGCTGGAAACATGAGACCAGTCTTGATCAGCTGGTTACGGAGATGGTCCGCGAGGACCTGAAAGTCATGGCACGAAATGTTCCGGCGGTAAGTGTAACCAAAGGTTTTGCCTATGCCTAAGGTGATCTACAGCCTTGCCGGAAAAAGGGTCTATGTCGCGGGGCACCGCGGCATGGTTGGCTCTGCGATCGTGCGCCGTCTTGTTTCCGAGGACTGCGAGATTCTAACCGCCACCCGCGCCGAGGTCGACCTCAGACGGCAGGAGCAGGTAGAGGCCTGGATGAGCAAGAATCGTCCCGACGCTGTCTTCATGGCTGCTGCGCGAGTCGGCGGTATTCTCGCGAACGCTCACTATCCAGCCGATTTCCTTTACGACAACCTGATTCTTGAAGCGAACGTCATCCACGCAGCCCATAGAGCTCAGGTCGAGAAACTGATGTTTCTCGGCTCATCTTGCATCTATCCGAAGTTCGCCGATCAGCCGATCGTCGAGGATTCACTTCTGACGGGATCGCTTGAACCAACGAACGAGTGGTATGCGATCGCCAAAATTGCCGGATTAAAGCTCTGCCTTGCCTATCGCAAACAACACGGCAGGGATTTCATCTCGGCCATGCCTACCAATCTTTATGGTCCAAACGACAATTTTGACCTCGGATCAAGCCATGTCATGCCGGCACTCATACGCAAGGCGCATGACGCCAAGGTCAACCAGCAGCAAGAGATGTGCATCTGGGGCACTGGCGCACCGCGCCGCGAATTTCTTCATGTTGACGATTGCGCCGACGCCTGCCTCCATCTCATGAAGACCTATTCCGCCGAAAGTCATGTGAACGTAGGTTCTGGCGAAGACATTACCATCCTCGAACTGACACGCCTCGTCTCGGAGGTCGTTGGCTTCGAAGGCAAGATCACGCACGACCTCGCCAAACCAGATGGCACGCCACGTAAACTCCTGAGCGTCGACAAGCTTCGCACTCTCGGCTGGTCTCCGAAGATCGGTCTGAAGGAGGGCATCGCCGACGCCTACCGCTCCTTCCTTGATGGGCATTATCTCGAACGCAGCAACACGAGTTTATCCGGCGACGTGATCGCTCAAAGCGACGTCAGTTGTGAGAGAGCTAAGGCTTCGGCGCTGCACTAACAGGTTTTTGTCTCCGACAGCGCCCATGCTCTCACGGTACGGTGATGCAACCCGTCGCCCCTGATGAATACAGCACGCTCCTGTTTTCCATTTGATGCACTCCGTTATCGCGCAACGACTGCTGACGTCTGCGCGGCAGCTTTGAGCCCCTCGGCACCGGAGCCCCTTTGCGCAAACGCAAAAAGCCCGGCTCGAGAGCCGGGCTTTCCTGATCGACCAAAGTCAGACCAGATTAGAACGAACGCTGCAGGCGGAAGTAGCCCGAGGTAGAGTCGTCAGCGTCTTCCGGATCGAGGTACTGAACCGAAGCCTTGGCGTAGAAGTTGTCGACGATCTGGTAATCAACCGTCAGACCAA